>NZ_JBSFMM010000112.1:0-37794 GCF_053599555.1 Streptomyces sp. NPDC000941 | reverse complement strand
ATCTGCTGGAGCAGCCGCACCGCATGCCCGCCCCCGCCCGGCCCACCGGGCACGTCCTCACCGGGACGACCAATGCCCACCGGCGCCCGCGCAGCAGGGCGGCGACCTGGTTCGACCACACCGGGCCGCTGACCCTCGTCTTCGCCGGAGGGCCCACCGGACGTGGGGACATCGTCTTGCCGGTGCGGCTGGCACAGGGCGCCGGACGCTGGCCCTATCTGCTGCACTACCTGAACGACCCGAGCCGCTGGCACAAGATCGATCTGGTGCGCAGGCGGGATCCCGCCGTCCCGGGCGGCTGGGCCTATGAGGCCCATCTGATGGTCCTCGCCCCTGGCTACGCCTCCGCCGCCACCCGTACCCGGCGCTGCCAGGCCGCCACCCTGAACAGGGTCGGCGGGGTGGACGGCAACGTCTCCAACCTCGCCGTCGTCTCCCTGCCCTCCACACTCGACCCCGATGACGGCGGCGTGCGCTCCGACCGGATCACCCTGACCGAGCAGGAGCAAGATGCCCTGGCCGCAGGGCGCAAGAAGGCCCGGGGGCGCCAGCGCGCTCTTGACCGTTCGCGGCGCGCCTCCAACTCCCAGCAGTATCAGCGCTCCCGGCGTCAGAAGGCCCGCGACGAACGCCGACAGGCAGCAGGTCTGCCCCTGAAGGCCGTCACCGTCCCCGCCGGACCCCGGCGCACCACCGCGACCGGAAGACCCCGGCAGGCCTACCGCCGCGACACGCTCAGCACCGGCTACCGCAGTCTGCGGGCCCGCCACAGTGCCGCGGCCGCGAGCGCGGCCGAGGCATCCCACCACCGCGCGAAGAAGATCGCCGCTCATCTGGTCGCCGTCCACGGTCCGAACCTGACCGTCGAGGATTGCGACATCCGTACCTGGTTCCGCCTGTGGGGCCGCGCCTGCTCCGCCACCACCCCCGGACGGCTGATCGCCGCACTCGCCGCCGAGTGCACGGCTACCGGCGGACGACTCCTGCGCGCCTCGACCTTCACCACTGCCCTGTCCCAGCACTGCCTGTGCGGCCGACGCGTACCCAAGTCCCTGCGCCAGCGCACCCATCACTGCGACCCGGCCGAAGGCGGCTGCGGACTCAAAGGCGACCGCGACCTGGTCTCCGCCGCCCTGGCTACCTTCACCGCCCTCACCGACCCCGACGACCCCACCACCGCCCGCCTGGACCACACCCGCGCACGGGCCGCCCAGATCCTCTTCGCCCAAGGGCTGCAAGAAGCCCTGACCGAGTCAACCGCACCGAAGTCCGCGCCCTCGGGCCGGACCCGCGCGGCAGCCGATCCCCGAAGGAACACCCTTCCCCGGCAACGGACGGCCTCTGCTCGGCGAAACGCCGGACCCTGCACCGTGGCAACCCCGGATGAGACCCGACCCGCACCCCAGCGGCCCAAGGCCCACGCCGGAACGACACGATCGCACACCGGCCGCCCCCGTACACACATACGGGATAAGTCTTAGGTCGCGCATGTCCGAGCAGTTCCCTGCTGTCACGGCCGGTGCAGATCCGCGTACAGCACGATTTGCACCGTCAACACCGCGATCAGCAGGGTTTCGGCCACCGAGATCGCGACGAGCGGTGCCTTGGCCGGGCCGCTGGTCCAGTAGACGATCAGGGCGGCGATCGGCGCCACGGCGAAGAGCAGCAGGTCGGCGGCGAGTTGCAGCCGCTTTCTGGAGATCCGGCGGCGGTCGTCGCGGTGGGCCGTCTCCCAGCCGAAGACCCGCGTCCGGTCGGGGGCCAGTGTGGCCAGCCGTGGGTCGAGGTCCTGGCGTATGTAGCGGCCGATGGCCGAGATCTTTTCGTCGTTGACCAGATAGGTCCAGCCCAGCAGCACCGAGGCCGGGGGCAGCAGCAGAAGCAGTTCGGGCCGGCCGCCGCCTTGCAGCGAGAAGGTGATGATGGCCGCCATGGAGGCGAGCGTGGCGTAGAGCAGATTGTCCCGGAACCCGATACGCGCCCGCTGTTCCTCCTTCACCTGTTCGTATTCCACGATGAGCAGCCTGCCGACGACGGCTTCCTCGTCCCGTGACACACATCCCCCTTGACGAGCTCTCGCTGCCCTGATGCCCCGGACCACCGAGCGTAACCGCAGACGGCCGACGGCAGCGCATAGATTTGCCATGCACCGACGGAACGACGAAGACGGAACGACGAAGGCGAGTTGCACCGATGAGTCTGTACGACATTCCCCTGCACACCCTCTCCGGCGAGCCCACCACCCTCGGCGCGCACCAGGACACGGCGCTGCTGCTGGTCAACGTGGCCTCCAAGTGTGGGCTGACCCCGCAGTACGAGGGCCTGGAGCGGCTGCAGCAGCGCTACGCCGAGCGCGGCTTCACCGTGCTGGGCTTCCCCTGCAACCAGTTCGCCGGCCAGGAGCCCGGGAGCGGTGAGGAGATTCAGACCTTCTGCTCCACCACGTACGGAGTCTCCTTTCCGCTCATGGAGAAGATCGAGGTCAACGGCGAGGGGCGGCATCCGCTGTACGCCGAGCTGACGACGACCGCGGACGACGCGGGCGAGGCGGGCGACGTCCAGTGGAACTTCGAGAAGTTCCTGGTCTCGCCGCGCGGCGAGGTCGTCGCCAGGTTCCGGCCGCGGACCGAGCCGGAGGCGGCCGAGGTCGTCGCGGCGATCGAGGCGCAGCTGCCCCGCTGAGCCCCGGAGGCTGGGCAGCCACCGCACACCCACCCGGCTCGCGGGGACACCATCCCCGCGGGCCGGTCGCGTACCCGCTTCCTCAGAACCTGCTCAAACCCGTGGCCTGCGCGTTCTCGGCGGCCCGTCGCGCAAGTAGGCTCATCGCGGCACCAGCACACGTACGGGGGTACACGCGGTGGGACTCGGGGATTTCATACCTGATCCGGTGCAGCGCTTCGTCGACGACCAGGTGGGATACGTCGGCGAGGCCATCGACGGGGCGGGCGACTTCACCGCCGACCGGCTGGACGACATGGGCTGGTCCGGCGGGGCCGACTGGCTCCGGCGTACGTCCGACTCGGCCGCGAGCGCGCTGGGCGCGGACGTCGAGGAGATGGGTCTCGACCAGACCGACGACCCCAAGCAGCTCGTCCACGGCAGCCCCGACAAGCTGCGGGCCACGGCCGACCACCTGACCACCTTCGAGAACGCCTTCAACGACGTCGGCAAGGGGCTCCAAGGCGTCGGCCCCCACGCCCTCGACACCTTGAAGGGACGGTCCGCCGCGGCCTTCGCCGGGCAGGTGTCCGCCGAGCCGAAGAAGTGGTACGTGGCGGCCGACGCCTGCGGAAAGGCGGCCGCGGCGCTGCGCGAGTTCGCCGAGACGGTGGAGTGGGCCCAGAAGCAGGCCGACGACGCCGTACGCACCTACCGCAGGGGCAGGAAGGCCTCCGAGGAGGCCCGCGCCGCCCACCCCGCCCAGCCCCGGCCGTCCGCCGGTCATGGCCCCGGCAGCGCCGATATCGAGGCGGCCCAGGACATCCTCGGCGAGGCGCGGCGGCAGCGGGACACGGCACACCTCACCGCTCAGCGGGCGGTGGCGGCGGCGCGCGACAAGGCCCCGCGTAAACCCTCGTACCTCCGGCGGGCGGCGGACGGGGTGGAGGGGCTGCGGCTGGACGGGAGCCACTTCGTCGGCGGCGTGGTCAAGGGTACGGCGGGGCTGGTGAACTTCGTCCGCTCCGTGAACGCTCTGGACCCCTACAACCTCACCCACCCCGCCGAATACGTCACCCGCCTCAACGACACCGCCGCCGGTCTGCTCCGGATGGCGAACGACCCGCATACGGCGGCGAGGGCCATGTGGGACTCCTTCGAAAAGGACCCCGCGGAGGGTCTGGGGAGACTGGTGCCCGATCTGGTCGGTACCAAGGGTCTCGGGGGTGTGCGGTCGCTCGCCACCGCGGGCAAGGACCTCGCCAGGATCGCCGAACGGGTGCCGGGCAGGGGCTGGATACCCAGCAGCTGGAAGGGGAAGTTCGGCGGCCACGCACAGCTCAAGAAGGACGGTGCCGCACCGCACAGCGTGCCCGACCACGCCAAGACTCACGGCCACACCGACCCGGTGGACCTGGCCACCGGGAAGATGTACCTGCCGCAGACCGATGTGTCCCTGCCGGGCCTGCTGCCGCTGGTGTTCCAGCGCAGGGCCGAGTCCGGCTACCGCGCCGGGCGGTGGTTCGGCCCCTCGTGGTCGAGCACGGCCGATCAGCGCCTGGAGATCCTTGACCGGGGCGTCGTCCTCGTCGGCGCCGATGGACTGCTGCTGTCCTATCCGCATCCCGCCCCCGGTGTGCCGACGCTGCCCGAACTGGGCCCGCGGTGGCCGCTGGAGCGCACTCCCGACGGCGACTACACCGTCACCGACCCGGACACCGGCCACGTCCGGCGCTATACGGGCCCCGAGGGCGTGCCGCCCGGCGGGGACGGCGAGGCGCCGCTGACCGAGATCTCCGACCGCAACGGGCACCGCCTCACCTTCACCTACGACTCCGACGGCACCCCCACCGGCATCGTCCACGACGGCGGCTACCACCTGACGTTCGCCACCGAGGGCGGGCGGATCACCGTCCTGCGCCTGGGCGACACCGAACTGGTCCGCTACGGCTACACCGACGGCGACCTGACCGAGGTCACCGGCTCCAGCGGCCTCCCGCTGCGCTTCGAGTACGACAGCGACCACCGGGTCATCGCCTGGGTGGACACCAACCGCCGACGCTACGAGTACGTCTACGACGAGCGCGACCGCGTCGTGTCCGAGGGTGGCACCGAAGGCCATGTGTCGATGTGCATAGACTACGACGGTGCCGGCGCCGGTGACGGCGTCGACCCGGACACCGGCCACCGGGTCACCGCGGTCCGCACCCCCGAAGGGCACACCACCCGCTATCTGGTCGACGACCGCTGCCGGATCGTCGCCGTCACCGATCCGCTCGGCAACACCGTCCGTACCAGGCCCGACCGCCACGGCCGCCCGCTGGCCCACACCGACGCGCTCGGGCACACCACCCGCTACGCCTACGACGAGGCCGGCCGCCTGGCCCGGCTGACCACACCGGACGGCCACACCCGCACCATCGCCCGCAACCCTCTGGGGCTGCCGGTGGAGATCACCGACGCCGACGGAACGGTGTGGCGCCACACCTACGACGAACGCGGAAACCGCACCGCCACCACGGACCCCGCCGGCCACACCACCCGCTGCACCTACGACGAGCGCGGCGCCCTGACCTCGGTGATCGACCCGCTCGGCGGGACCACCCGGGTCCGCTGCGACACGGCCGGCCTGCCGCTGGAGATCACCGACCCGCTGGGCGCCACCACCGCCTACCACCGCGACGCCTTCGGCCGCCCGACCACCGTCACCGACCCGCTCGGCGCCACCACCCGCATGGAGTGGACGGTCGAGGGCAGGCTCGCCGCGCACACCGACCCAGGCGCTGGACGCCAGAGCTGGTGTTACGACGGCGAGGGCAACTGCGTCGCGTACACCGACGCCCTGGGCCAGGCGACCTCGTACGAGTACACCCACTTCGACCTGGTGGCGGCCCGCACCGGGCCCGACGGCGCCCGCGTCGAGTACGCCTACGACACCCGGCTGCGCCTCACCCGGGTGACCGACCCGCAGGGCCTCACCTGGACCTATGAGTACGACCCGGCGGGCCGCCCGGTGAGCGAGACCGACTTCGACGGCCGTACGTCCACCTACCGGTACGACGTCGCCGGCCGGGTCGTCTCACGCACCAACGCCCTCGGCCAGACGGTCGACTTCGCCCGGGACCCCATGGGCCGGATCGTGCGCAAGGCGGCGGACGGCCGGGTCATCACCTTCGACTGGGACCCGGCGGGCCGGCTTGCGTCGGCCGAGGGCCCGGATGCGCAACTCGCCTTCCACCGCGACCTGATGGGCCGGGTCAAGTCGGAGCTGTCCGGCGGACGGGTCCTGGCGCACACCTACGACGCGCTCGGCCGGCCCGTCCGGCGCGTCACCCCCTCCGGCGCGCTGTCCTCCTTCGCGTACGACGCCGCCGGCCACCGCACCACGCTCAAGGCCGGCGGCCACACCATCGCCTCCGCGTACGACGAGTCCGGCCGCGAGACCACCCGCCGCATCGACCGCGCCGCCACACTCGCACAGGTCTGGGACCCGGCCGGCCGGCTGGCCGAGCAGATCCTGACCAGCCACCCCCAGCCCGCCGAAGAGGCCGCCACCGTGCAGCGCCGCGAGTACACCTACCGCGCCGACGGCCATCTGACCGGAGTCGCCGACCAGCTGCGCGGCGCCCACGGCTTCGAACTCGACCCGGCGGGCCGGGTCACGGACGTCCACGCGCCCGGCGGGCGGGGCGAGAGCTACGCGTACGACGAGACGGGCAACCAGACCTACGCCTCCTGGCCCGCGCCGTTCGCCTCGCACTCCGACGCCACCGGCCCCCGCACGTACACCGGCACGCGGGTCACCCGCGCGGGACGTGTCCGGTACGAGTACGACGCGGCGGGCCGGATCACCTTGCGGCAGCGGAACAGGCTGTCGCGCAAGCCGGACACCTGGCGGTACGCATGGGACGCGGAGGACCGGTTGACCTCCGTCACCACCCCCGACGGCACCGTCTGGCGCTATCTGTACGACCCGCTGGGCCGGCGCACCGCCAAACAGCGGCTCGCCGCCGACGGCGAAACCGTCGTCGAGCGCGTGGACTTCGTCTGGGACGGCTCCACGCTCGTCGAGCAGACCACCACCGGGCAGGCCAGGCCCGAGCCGACCACCCTCACCTGGGACCACGACGGGCTCCGCCCGGTCGCCCAGACCGAGCGCGTCACCGACGACATGGGGCGCCGGGAGATCGACCGAAGATTCTTCGCCATCGTCACCGACCTGGTGGGCACCCCCCGTGAACTCCTCGACGAGAACGGCGACATCGTCGCGCGCCACCACGCCACCCTGTGGGGCGCGACCGGCCCCGGGGCGGCCGGGGAGGCCGGGGCGGCCGGGGCGGCCGGGGAGGCGCATACGCCACTGCGCTTCCCCGGTCAGTACCACGACCCGGAAACCGGACTCCACTACAACCGGTTCCGCTACTACGACCCCGAGACCGCCCGCTACACCAGCCCCGACCCACTCGGCCTGGCCGCCGCGCCCAACCCCGTCGCGTATGTGGCGAACCCGCACGCCTGGGTCGACCCGCTGGGCCTCTGCCCGTGCGCGCCGGGGCGGCCGGACGGCGAGACCGTCCTCAGCGGCCATGGCATCATCTGGTCGGATGACCTCCGTCCGGGCGAAGAGGCCCTGATCACGGTCCCGAAGGGGACAAGCCTCTTCCTGTACGTCCACCATGGCGAGACCCTCAGCGACAAGACGGCCAACCTCATCGAGCTCGGCACTCGGCCGCTGTTCCCCACCGAGATCGTCGCACCGGGCGAACGGGTCCTGGACTACTCGCTCCTCCCGCCCGACGGTCTGACGATCATGGGCAATCCGGTGACGGTGACGAGGGAGACCAGGCTCTCGGAGCTGCTGCAGCCGAACATGGGCAACGTGCACTGGGCGGCGTGCCGGGAGGTCATATGGTGAGCCCGCCGCTGGGGCGGCGGGCTCTCAGCCCCGCTCAGCGCTCCGCGGCGAACGCGACCAGCCAGGCCAGCGGGGCGTTCCAGTTGATCGCCACCTCGTTGGTCGAGTACGAGCCGATGTCGTCGATGTAGCACTTGGCCGCCGCACACCCCGGCAGCTTCTCTTGCGCCACCGGGTCCTGGAGGGCCGAGTCCGGGCCGCCCGCGAGCGACCCGGCGGGCGGGTTGGGCAGCGAGGCGTCCGCTTGGTGGGCCCAGAAACGGTGGTGCTGGTTGTGGGACGCCTGCTCGCCGTAGCCGGACACATAGGACTGGCCCAGCGCGTTGCGCCCGAGCAGATAGTCCAGCGTCTCCAGCGCCCCGTCGCGGTAGCGCCGGTGGCCGGTGAGCTCGTACGCGACGGCGATGACGGTCGCGTTGTTGCCCACCTGGCCGTTGGAGCCCCACACATAGCCGTCCTCCGGCAGCGGCACCGCGTAGCCCTGGCGGGCCATGGCGTCCAGATAGCCGTCGGCGGCCGAGACCACCGAGGCGCGGACGCGCGCCCGGTCGTCGGCGGCCAGGCCGTTCGGGACGGTGGCCAGGGTGATCCGGCCGAGGGCCGCGGTGTCGGGCCAGGCGAAGCCGAGCGGGGTGAAGGCGTCGGCCGAGGTGTGGAAGGGCGAGGAGACGACCGCGTCCCGGTACGGGCTCTCCCCGGTGGTCGCGTAGAGCTCGGCCGCCGCCCAGTAGAACTCGTCGTCGACCCGAGTGTCCCCGTACGCCCCGCCACCGGTGCCGTCCGAATCCGGGGCGAGCACGTTCGGGTTGGCCTTCGCCGCGGTCCAGGCGCGGCGGGCGGAGGCCAGACAGCGGGCGGCGAAGGCCTTGTCGTACGGCGCGAACACCCGGGCACACTGGGCCGCCACCGCCGCCAGGTTGAGCGTGGCGGCGGTCGACGGGGCGTGCAGCTCACGCGGCTGGGAGTCCTGCTCGGGCCGGGTGGGCAGACCGGTCCACTGCGCGTCATGGATCTTGTGGAACGCCATGCCCGCCCGCGGCTTGCCCTCCGGGATCTGCATCCGCATCAGGAACTCCAGCTCCCAGCGGGCCTCGTCCAGTACATCGGGGACCCGGTTGCCGCGCTCGGGCACCCGCAGCGTGGCGTCCCCGAGCGCCGACTCGTGTCCCGAGCGCTTGGCGCGCTCGAAGGAGTTCACCGTCTGCCATACCGCGATGCCGCCGTTGACCACGTACTTGCCCTGGTCACCGGCGTCGTACCAGCCGCCGCGGACATCCCGGGAGTAGTCGCACACCCCGGTCTGGCACGGGACACTCGTGTCCCCCTTGTTCGGCGCGATACCCAGGTGTCCCGCGGGCCGGGCGTACGCCGCCCCCGCCAGCGACGCCTGGATCGGGATGCCGCTGCGCTGCTGGTAGAAGAAGGACATCGCGTCCGAGCGCAGCGCGTCGTACAGATCCGCGTGGATGTCGAAGGGATGGCTCGCCCGGCCGTCCACGGTGAGCGTGTAACCGGTGCCCGTGCCCTGGTACGAGGAGAAGTCGACCAGGTGCGTGGCGTCGCCCGAAGCGGTGTCGGCGCCGTGCACGGTGGTGGTGCCCGAGGCGGCCACCGCACCCGCGGCGTCCCGCAGCTGCCAGGGCAGCGCGGTGGTGGCGGGGGTGACGACGGTGGCGCGCTTGGGGCCGGAGGGCAGATATCCCAGCTGGTTGACCTGGACGGCGGAGGGCGCTGCCGCGGCGGCCGGGGTCGCGGGGGTGGCCTGGGTGGCCGAGGTGGCCGGAGCGGCTGGGGCGGCGATCAGCAGCAGCGCGCCGGCCAGCAGAGCGGCGGCGCCGCGGGCGCCGCGCGGACGGGGGCGAGCGGGCATGGCGGACCTTTCTGTCGCGGCCGGTGTCCGGCCGGCGCGGGTGTCGGGCGGAGGTGTTTCAGGCGTGCGGGTCAGGAGCGGTAGACCGTGGCTTCCTTGGCCGTGGCGGCGATGCCGCCTACGCGCTTGAAGATCCGCTGGCCCCAGCTGGTGAGTGCGGCCGGGTCGAAGTCGGTGGTCATGTCGAGGTATTCGACCCCGCCGCTGTTGCCGCTCCAGGACCAGCCCAGATAGCCGAGCCCGAGCGACTGCGCGGTGGCCATGATCGCGTCCTCGTCCGGGTTGCCGTCGGAGTGGTTATGGCCGAACTCGCCCACCACGATGGGCAGTTTGGCGTTGACGAAGCGGGTCAGATAGTCCTTGACCTCGGCCGCGGTGTCGAACACGCCGTACATGTGGATGGAGAACACCGTGTTGCGGTCCGGGTCGGCGGCCAGCACCGAGGCCGCGTTGTCGCGCATGGTGAAGGTCCAGTCCTGGCCCCAGTTGGGGGCGTCGGCCATCAGCGCGTTGTGGATCCCGGCGGCGCGCAGCTTCGCGATGGCGGCCTTGGTGTCCGCGGTCCAGGCGGCGGCGTTGTTGTTGCCGTACGGCTCGTTGCCGAGGTTGACGACGGCGTAGTTCTCCTGACCGGCCAGGGCGGAGCGGACACCGATCCAGTAGTCGGCGGCGCGGGCGAGGGTGACCGCCCCGCTCTGTTCGCCGTAGCCCGTGGTGTCATGGGCCTCCAGCACACAGATGAGCCGGTTCTGCTTGCCCTGCGCGACGACGCGGGTGCGGGTGGGGCTGCGCATCATCGACTCCCGGGGGTGCTCGGGGCCCGGTCCGTCAGACCAGGGGTCAGCAGCTTGGTGAGCGCGGGGTACCAGCGCGCGGCTATCTTGTCGTCGCCCGTGGCGTTGGGGTGCACCCCGTCGTAGGTGTCGGTGGCCGTGGAGAAACCGCTCCACTGGTCCACCGCTATCACGGGGGAGCGCGATGTGCTCTTGGTGGCCGCCCATCCGGGGATCTGGGCGTTGAGCGCCGTCACCCGGGCGGCGCACTCCGGACATGAGCCGGGGTTCATGGGGAGGATCTGCGCCACGAGGACCTTCATGTTCGGGTTGCTCTGGCGCATCTGGTCCACGAGCGTGCTGTAGGCGGCCAGGATCCGGTCGGGGGCGATATTGCTCCAGACGTCGTTGGTGCCGAAGTGCATGACAACGATGTCCGGATGCGTGGCGGAAAGCCAGCCGGGCAGCTGGTTCTGCTGGGCCACGGCCGTCGCCAGGAAACCGCCGTGGCCCTCGTTGTCGCCGTCGTACGGCACCCCGCAGCCCTGCGGGCCGAGCGTCCCGACGAAGTCGACGGAGGTGTAGCCGGTGCTCTGCAGCTTGTTCCACAGCACGGCCCGCCAGCATCCGGGCGAGCCGGTGATCGAGTCGCCCAGCGGCATGATGCGCACCGGCGCGGCGGCGGTGGTGGTGGTCGCGGTTTTCGCGGTGTCGGGCGCGGTGTCCGGTGCGGTGTCCGGTGCGGGGCCCACGGGCCGCAGCGCGGTCAGGGCCAGGGTCAGGGCCAGCGTCGGGATCGCCAGGAGTGTTCTCAGAAGCCTCGTTCTCCGCACGGCCGTTCCTCCTCGGCTCGGTGGGGGGTATGGGAGCGCTCCCAATTGTGTGTAACCACGTTGCCGAGGTGCGTCAAGAGGCTGGGCGGATGAGAGTGACCGGCCGGTGACGGCCGGTCAGGGTCGTCTCAGGGGTGGCATCTCCGCCGGGCCAGGGTGCGGCGCGCCGTCTCCGCCATCGCCTCGTCCACCATCCGCCCCTCGAACAACACCGCGCCCTCGCCCCGTTCCTGGGCCGCCGTCACCGCCGCCACCAGCCGCTCGCACCGCGCCAGCTCCTCGGCGTCCGGCGAGAACACCTCGTTGACCACCGCCACATGGGACGGGTGGATCACCGTCATCCCCTCGTACCCCAGCGCCCGGTTCTGCTCCGCGAAGCGCCGCAGCCCCGAGAGGTCCGCGACATCCGCCCACAGCCCGGCCACCGGATGCGGGCTGCCCGCGGCGCGCGCGTCCAGCAGCACCCGGGCGCGCAGCGGATGGGTCTCCTCGCCGCCCGGGCTCCAGCGGTAGCCGACCGCGCGCTCCACGTCCCCGCCCGGGGCGGTCAGCGCGCCCAGGTGCGCGACCCGGCCGGCGGCCCGCCCGATGTCGTACGCCTCGCGCAGTCCGCGTGCCGTCTCCAGCAGCGGCACCAGCGCGATCCGCCCCTCCGGCAGGCCCGTCTCGCGTTCGCACCAGGCCAGCAGCCGGTCGGCGAACCGTACGTCGTCGGCGCAGCGCACCTTCGGCAGCACCACGCCGTACAGCCCCGGGCCGACCACCGCGCGCAGGTCCTCGGCCCCCGCCCAACCCGCCGCGTGGTCCAGGGGGTTGATCCGTACGAGCAGCCGCATCGGCCCCGGTGTCCGCGCCGCCCGCTCGACGGCCTCGGCCACCGCCTCCCGCGCCGCCTCCTTCGCGCCCTGCGGCACCGCGTCCTCCAGGTCGAGGATCGCCGCGTCGGCGCCGGCCGCCTCGGCCTTGGGCAGCCAGCCGGTCCGGCTGCCCGGTACGAAGAGCAGCGAACGCAGCAACTCGCGGTCCGGATCCCGGTCGTGGTCGATGGAGTGGTCAGATGACACCTTGGCCCTCCAGCTTCGCCAGCCGCTCCCCGTCGATGCCCAGCCACTCCCCGTACACCAGGCCGTTGTCCGCGCCCAGCGCCGGGCCGGTGCGCCACACCGCGCCGGGGTTGCGGCGGAAGTGCGGCAGCGCGGCCTGCATCCGGACCGGGCCGAGGTCCGGATCGTCGACGGTGACGACGTCCTCGCGTTCGGCGTAGACCGGGTCGGCGACGATGTCCGCCGCGCTGAACACCCGGGAGGCCACCACCTCGGCGTGCTCGAAGGCCGCCAGGCACTCGTCCGCCGGGCGCGCCGCAACCCACGCGCGCAGCGCGTGATCCAGCCGCTCCCGCCCGGCGTGCTGCGCCTCCACGGTCGCGTACGCCGCCTCGTCCAGGCCCAGCAGCCGCACCACATTGAGCACCGAGCGGGTGGTGGCCGAGGTGACCGTCAGCCAGTCGCCGTCGCCGCTGCGGTAGGTGTTGATGACGGCGGCGGGCGCGACGGCCAGCTGGTTGCCGGCCCGCTCCGGGGCCGCGCCGAGCTGGTCGTACGCGATGATCTGCCACTCCACCAGCCGGAACAGCGGCTCGAAGAGGGCCAGGTCGATCCACTCGCCCTCGAAGTCCGGATCGGTGTCGCGGCGGTGCAGTGCGGCCAGGATCGCGAACGCGCCCATCAGGCCGGTGACCGCGTCCCCGTGCGAGAACCCGGTGTGCACGGGCGGCCCGTCCGGGAATCCGGTCAGATGCACCACCCCGCTGCGGGCCTCGCCCATCTTGCCGAACCCGGGGGCGTCGGCCCGTGAGGAGGTCGCGCCGAAGCCGGAGATCTGCAGCAGGATCGCCTTGGGGTTGACCGCGTGCACGGCCTCCCAGTCCAACCCCCAGGCGCGCAGCCGCCCCGCGCGCAGGGTCACGATCACCACATCGGCCCAGGCGATGAGGTCATGGGCGATCCGCCGCCCCTCCTCGTGGTGCAGATCCAGGGTGACGGAGCGCTTGTTGCGGCCCGCGACCTTGAACCACAGCGGCACACCGTCGCGCCGGGGCCCCATGGCGCGGGCCGCGTCGCCCGTACCCGGGGGCTCCACATGCACCACATCGGCCCCCTGGTCGGCGAGCATCGCCCCGGCGAGTGGGCCCGCCACGACGTGGGCGAACTCCACCACCTTCAAGCCGGTCAGCTGTCCCTGCTGTCCCTGCTGTCCCCGGAGTCCCTGCTGTCCCTGAGGCGCGCGGCTGTCGTTGTCCATACGGTCCATACGGCTCAGGCTGCGGGGTCGGCCATATGCGGGTCCAGCAATGAACGGGCATCAATTCATGCGGATCTCGCAAGGGTTCACTACGCCTCGCCGTCCTCCCAGAAGACCCCGTCGGGCAGCCCATGACCCGCGTCGCGCAACTCCTCCAACTGCTCCAGAAAGCGGCGCGCCCCCGGTGGCAGCGCCCGCCGCGCCGGAAGCACCACATGCAGCCGCCGCTCCACCACCGGCTCCACCAGCGGGCGCCGCACCAGCTTCCCCGGGGGCACCAGCGGATGCACCAGCGCGGGCATCGCGGACACCCCGAGCCCGGCCGCGACCAGCCCGCCCACCGTCGCCACGCTCGACGCCTCCGCCGCCGGGTCCGCCGACAGGCCCGCCTGGGCGAAGGCCGCGTCCGTCATCCGGCGCACGCTGGAGTCCGCTCCCACCGCAAGGAACGGTTCGCGCCCCAGGTCCGCCCAGCTCACCTCGGGCTTCTCGGCGAGCGGATGGAGCTCGGGGAGTACGGCGTCGAACCGGTCGCGGACCAGCGGGCGCAGCCGTATCCCGGCCGTGCGCCGGGCCACGGTGGACACCGCGAAGTCCGCGTCGCCGTCCACGACCCGCTCGAGCACCGGGCGTTCGAGCCCGTCCAGCAGCCGTACGGTCACCTCCGGGCGCCGTGCGCGGAAGGCGGAGATCACCGGGGGCAGCAGCACGGCCGCCACCGAGGGGAGGGTCGACAGCGCCACCGTGCCGCGCTCACCGGAGACATAGCGCCCCAGCTGCGCCAGGCCCGCCCGGTGGGCGGACAGGATCTGGTCCGCGATGCGCAGCGCCTCGGCCCCGGCCGGGGTCAGCTGCACATTGCGGGTGTCGCGCTCCAGCAGCCGCATGCCGAGCGTGCGCTCCAGGTCCGCGACGGCGCGGCTCAACGAGGACTGGGACACATGCATGTCGGCCGCCGCGGCGGTGAAGCTCGCGGCGCGGGCCACCGCGGCGTAGGCCGCGAGCTGGCGCAAAGTGACGTCCATCATGAAGCGGGAGAGTAGACGCGACAGGCGCGCGAGGGAACTGTTGCGCTAAACGCATAGAGAGATCTGTGTTCGATGCTGGACGCGGATCTTTCGCCGCTCGGAAACTCATCGGCAACGCGTCCGAGGTAAGAGAAAGCGAGCGGGCCATGTTGGCAGCATTGGGCTTCTGCACGATCGGCGGCTTCCTGCTGCTCACCATGACCAAACGGGTCTCCGTCCTGGTCGCCCTGGTCCTCACCCCGGTGATCGCCGCGGTCATCGGCGGATACGGGGACGATCTCGGCCCGATGGCGCTGGACGGGCTGTCCAAGGTCGCGCCCACCGGGATCATGATCGCCTTCGCGGTGCTCTACTTCAGCCTGATGGTCGACGCGGGCCTGTTCGAACCGCTGATCCGCGGCATCCTGCGGATCGCCCGCAGAGACCCGCTGCGCATCACCGTCGGCACCGCCGCCCTGACGATCTGTGTGGCGCTCGACGGGGACGGTGCGTCGACCTTCCTCATCACCATCTCCGCCATGCTGCCCGTCTACCAGCGGCTGGGCATGAGCCGGCTGGTGCTCGCCGGGGTGGTCGCCCTGGGCGCGGGCGTGATGAACCTGGTGCCGTGGGGCGGCCCCACCGCCCGGGCGGCCGCCGCGCTCAAGCTGGACACCTCGGATGTGGTCACTCCGCTGCTGCCCGCCCTCGCCGCGGGCATCGCCTGGGTGCTGCTGGCCGCGTACTTCATCGGCCGCCGCGAGCGCCGCCGGCTCGGTGAGCTCGACGCGCCGCAGGCCGAGGCGGCGGTGGTCGGCGACGGCCCCGGTACGCCCCGGGTGGCCACGCGGGCCGGCACCGCGCTGACGGTCTTCAACCTGCTGCTCACCGTCACCCTGCTGACCTGCCTGGTGCTGGAGGTCATGCCGCTGCCCGTGCTGTTCGTC
Organism: Streptomyces sp. NPDC000941; assembly: GCF_053599555.1. Lineage (NCBI taxonomy): Bacteria > Bacillati > Actinomycetota > Actinomycetes > Kitasatosporales > Streptomycetaceae > Streptomyces > Streptomyces sp. NPDC000941. The sequence continues at coordinate 22,487 of NZ_JBSFMM010000112.1, read as the reverse complement.
CTCGCCTTCGTGATCGCGCTGCTGGTCAACCACCCCGGCTGGGAGGAGCAGCAGGCCCTGCTGGAGAAGCACGGCAACAGCGTGGTGCTGGTCACCACCATGATCTTCGCCGCGGGGGTGTTCACCGGCATCCTCACCGGCACCGGAATGATCGAGAAGATGGCCCACGCCATGGTCGAGGTGATCCCCGACAGCCTCGGCGGCCATCTGCCGGTGCTGATTGCGGTCACCAGCATGCCGCTGAGCCTCGTCTTCACCCCCGACGCCTACTACTTCGGCATCCTCCCGGTGCTGGCCGGCACCGCCGACTCCTTCGGTACCGACCCGGCCGAGGTCGCCCGCGCCGCCGTCCTCGGCCAGATGACCACCGGCTTCCCGCTCAGCCCGCTCACCGCGTCCACTTTCATCCTGCTCGGCATGAGCGGCGTACAGCTCGGCGAACACCAGCGGTTCATCTTCCGCTGGGCCTTCGGCACCACGCTCGTGATGACCGCCGCCGCGCTGCTGACCGGCGCCCTGCCGCTGTGACCTCGCCCCCAGGCATCCGAGGAGTACCCGTGCCCAGACCCGTACGCCGGTCGGCCGCGCTCGCGCCGCTGCTGGCCGCGGCGCTCACCGCCGCCCTCGTCCCGGCCGCCACGGCCGCGCCCGCCGCCCCCCGCGCCGGGCTCCCCTCCTACATCAGCGCGCTGAACTCCGTACGGTACGACGGCGAGAGCGACGACCTGCTCACCGCCGGGCTCGGCTTCTCCGGGCTGCGCGCCGCCGCGCCGCCCGCCCCGGCCGACCCCGACCGGCCCACCGCCGCCGAGCTGCGCCGCCAGGCCATCTGGGCCTCCGCCGGGCTGTCCGCCGGGTCCGGCGGCGGCCTCGGGCGGCTGTACGGGCCGAATGTGGACCGCGGCCGCCCCGTGCCCGGCGACGGCAAGGTCGCGGGCGTCGAGTACCGCGCCGTGGCGGGCAGCGGCTCACGCAGCGTCAGCTTCGTCGTCCAGGTCCCGGACGACTTCGACAGGTCCCGCCCCTGCGTCGTCGCCGCGCCCGCCTCCGGCCTGGGCGGCGTCTACAACATGGTGGGCACCGCCGGGGCCTGGGGGCTGCACCGCCGCTGCGCGGTCGCCTACACCGACAAGGGCATGGGCCCGGCCTTCGACGATCTGCACTCCGGCACCGTCATGGCCCACGACGGCACGACCGGCCCCCGGGCGCAGACGGCGGACCGCGCCGCGTTCGACGCCGGGCTGACCGACGCCGAGCGGGCCCGGTTCGACGCCGAGCACCCCTACCGCGTCGCGTACAAGATGGCGCACGCCAAGACCAACCCGCAGGCCACCTGGGGGCGCGATGTGCTGCGCTCGGTGGAGCTGGCCCTCGCCCTCCTCGACCGCGACTGGCGCCAGGGCGCGCCCCGCGCCGGCTATACGCCCGCCACCACCACCGTCATCGCCACCGGGGTCTCCAACGGCGGCGGTGCGGCCGTCGCCGCCGGCGAGGACGACCACGGCGGGCTGATCGACGCGGTCGTCGCCTCCGAGCCGCAGCTGAACCTCGCACCGCTGAACGGGATACGGGTCACCCAGGGCGGGCGCGCGGTGCCGGTCGCCGGACTGCCGCTGATCCGGTACGGCTCCCTCGCCTCGCTGCTCCAGCCGTGCGCCGCGCTCACCGAGCCCACCGCGCCCGGCTACTCCTCCCTGGACACCGCGGCCGCCCACCGCCGCTGCGCCGCCCTCGTCGGCGACGACCCCCGGCTGATCTCCCGGCGCGACGCGAAGCGTGCGGGTCCCGACGGGCTGCCCCGGCTGGCCCAGGAGGCCCTGGTACGCGCCGGATACCAGCCGCAGTCCAGCTACCTCCAGCTCGCGCACTACGATCCGCAGACCCCCGCCTCGTACGCGATGAGCTTCGCCCGGGCCTCGGTCGCCGACTCCCTGTGCGGCTACGGCTGGGCCCGCACCGACGCCTCGGGCACCCCCGTCCCGTACCGCACCGCCGAACTGGCCGCCGCCTTCGGCACCAGCTCCGGCCGGGCGCCCGCGCCCGGGGTGCTGATCGACGAGAACTCACCGGGCGGGCCCGTCGCCGACGCCAGGTCCCAGGGCCCGGACGGCCGCCACGACTACAACCTGCGCGGCGAGAGCTGCGTCTACCGGCTGGCGTTCGACAAGGCCCCGCGCGCCGAAGGGGAGTGGGCGGCGCGGCTCGCCGAGGGCCTTGACGCCACCCGGCGCACCGGCGATCTGCACGGCAAGCCCGCGCTGATCGTGCACGGCCGCGACGACACCCGGGTCCCCGTCAACCACAGCACCAGGCCCTATCTGGGCCTCAACTCCCGTGCCCAGCACGGCGCGGGAACCGTCGCCTACGTCGAGGTCACCAACGCCCACCACTTCGACTCCACGGCACCCGGCTTCGACAACCGCTATGTACCGCTGGGCTACTACTACCAGCAGGCGCTGGACCTGATGTGGCAGCGGCTGGACGGGCGCGGACAGCTGCCGCCCAGCCAGGTCGTACGTACCGTCCCCCGGGGCGGCGAGCCGGGCCACGCCCCGGAGCTGACGCCCGCCAACGTCCCGGACATCGCGGACCGCCCGGCCGCCGGGGACCGCGTCAGGATCACGGACGAGACGGTACGGATCCCAGGCTGAACCGCCAGACCCTCACCGCCGGGCGGCCGTGGCCGGCCGCCGGGGTTCGATGACCGTGACCCCGGCGCCGGCCGCCGCCCCCATCGCCATCAGCGCCTCCGGCACCTCGTCGAGCCCGATGGTGTCGGTGACCAGCAGATCCGGCCGCAACGTCCCGGCCTCGACCATCTCCATCATCGGCCCGTACGCATGCGCCGCCATGCCATGGCTGCCCAGCAGCCGCAGTTCGAGCGCGATGACCCGGTCCATCGGCAGCATCGGGCTCCCGGCGGCCGGCGGCAACAGGCCGACCTGCACATGGCGGCCGTGCCGCCGCAGGCTGTTGACAGACGCGGCGCAGGTCCGCGGGGAGCCCAGCGCGTCCAGCGAGACATGGGCACCGCCGCCGGTCGCGTCCGCGACCGCGTCCGCCACGGACCCCAGGGTCGAGGACGCGTCCACGCACACCTCCGCCCCGAACCGCCGGGCCAGGGCCAGGGCACGCGGCGAGATGTCCACCGCGACCACCCGCGCCCCCGCCGCGGACGCGATCATGACCGCGGACAGCCCCACCCCGCCGCAGCCGTGCACCGCGACCCATTCGCCGGGGGCCACCCGGCCCTGCGCCACCACGGCGCGGAAGGCCGTCGCGAAGCGGCAGCCCAGACCGGCGGCCGTGGTGAAGGCGAGCTCGCCGCGGATGCCGACCAGGTTCACATCGGCGTTCTCGATCGGGACGTACTCGGCGAAGGAGCCCCAGTGGGTGAAGCCCGGCTGGGTCTGCCGCTCGCACACCTGCTGCGCACCGTCCGCGCAGGCGCCGCAGCGCCCGCACGCGCAGACGAACGGCACGGTGACGCGCTGCCCGGGGCGCCAGTTCAGGACCTCGGGGCCCACCTCCTCGACCACCCCGGCCAGCTCATGGCCGGGTACATGCGGCAGCCGGATGCCGGGGTCGTGCCCCATCCAGCCGTGCCAGTCGCTGCGGCACAGCCCGGTCGCCTCGACGCGGATGACCGCGCCGCGTCGCGAGGGAGTCGGATCCTGGACGTTCCGGACCTCGGGCCGGTGCCCGAAGGCATCGAAGACCACAGCGCGCATGGACCCGCTCCCTCGCTCAGCCGCACATGGTGGGGGCCGTAGAACCTACACCACGTTCGACCCCGGGCGACCGGCACCACCCACCGACGGCGGCTCCGCGCCCGGCCGGGTACCCCAGGCGGACGGCTCGGTGCCCAGCCGGTGGGCGAGCGAACCGCCGTGCGCGACCGAGGACCAGGGCAGCCAGGTCCGCGGCAGGTCCCGTCCGTTCAGCGACACATCGCGCACATAGCGCCGCTCGTCGCTCGCACCGGGCGCGGTGACGGTCAGCGTGCCGCCCTGCCGGGTGCCGTAGCGGCCGATGCTGCCAATACGGATGATCGCCGATTCGAACTGCGGGCTGGAGACGGCCAGGAAGTCGCCGCCGCTCATGGTCGGGTTGGAAGCAGTTCCCGGATGTGTAGGCCGGCGTCGGCTATTTCGGGCAGGTCAGGGTGTTGTGGTCGGCGGTGAATGATCTGGTCGGCGTTCATCTTCGGCCCTTCCTGTACAGATGGGATCAGTTGTTCGCCAATCGCTGTCATGTGCTTCCCGGGGTGTGGGGTGGGGGTTAGCTTCGGTTCGTCGAGATCATCACAGGTGGGTGGGGGTGCGAGGCGATGGGCAAGCGGGCGCGGGGAACGAAGGGGCGAGAGCAGCGCCCCTACCGTGCGCTGTGCGTCCCGTTCGTGGTCGCCCCGCCCTCCGGGTGCCGCATCCGCACCCGTCTGCACCTCTGGCCCGCCGACGAGGAGGTGCTTCGCGCGGTGGGCAACCACCTGGGCGCTCTGGCGGGTACGGATCTGGCAGCTCGGGTGGCTATTGGCAATGTGTCCCCGGCCTTCAACCAGCGGGCCGCGCGGAAGAAGGCGCTGACGGCGCAGTCCTCTTCCCGCTGGGCAGGCGCGATCGAGGAGTCCCACAGCTTCCGGTACCACTGGCCGCGCTCGGCGAACGTCCGCGCGTCGGCGCGGTGCCCGAGCCCGCGTGCCATCAGCGCGAGCGCCGCGTCGGCGGCCGAGTACTTCAAGGTCGCCGAGGCGGGGTGGACACAGTCGAGCAGTGGTCTCAAGGGGGCCTCCGTGACAACGTTGTCCGACCAAGGGTGCCCGAACCCTGGCACGGTGCCGCGCCCAGGGGAGAGCGGCGAACGAAGCCCGTGCCAGGGCCGCGAGGCTCTGCTCAGCGGTTGTGCCGTTGGCCCTCCGCCAGCTGGCGGGTCGTACGGTCGGCCCCGGAGTTGCGCTGGGCCACCGCCGCCAGGCTCGGGAACAGCCCGCCGAGCGCGCTGCCCAGGCGCAGTTCGAGCGGCGCGATGTTCACCTCGGCGCGGTCCCGCTCGATGGCGCGCAGCGTCGCCACCGCCACCTGGCGGACGGAGACCGTACGGACACCGGGGGGCGTGGTGGCGCCGGAGTCCGCGAACATCCCGGTGTCGCGGACGAACCCCGGCTGCACCACCGAGACCCCCACCCCGGTGCCGTGCAGATCCTGGCGCAGCCCGAGCGCGAAGCCGCGCAGCCCGAACTTGGACGCGTTGTAGAGCGCCGCCCCGGGCGAGGCGGTACGGCCCGACAGCGAGCCGATCATCACGATGTGGCCGGAGCCGGACGCCACCATCCGCGGTGCCAGCGCCCTGGCCAGCTGGAGCGGGGCGCGCAGATTGACCTCCAGGGCGCGGTCGACCTCGTCGGGGGCGTAGCCGAGGACTTCACCGCTGGACGGCAGCGCCGCGTTGGCGATGAGGATGTCGGCGTCGGCGGCCTCGGCGATCAGGTCGTCCACCTGAGCCCGGTCGGCCAGATCGGCGACGATGGCCCGGCCGCCCAGCCGGTCGGCCAAGGGCCGCAGCACCTCCTCGCGGCGGCCGGTGAGCAGCAGCTTGGCCCCCCTGGCCGCGAGGGCGCGGGCCAGTGACTGCCCGATGCCTCCGGTCGCTCCGGTGAGCAGGACGGTCGCGCCGCCGATCCGCATGCGTGTCTCCTCCGCGTAGTGGCTGGTCCGGGTGGTGGCCGTACGGCCGGTCGGTACTACCGGACGAACGGTACTGCCCGACGGCGCGCGGCTCATGTCACGACCGCCCGGGGTCCATGCCGCTCACCCGCGCGATGGCCTCCACCTCCATCCGGTCGCGCTCCTGCTCGGCCCCGAAGTCCACCACCAGCCGCAGGCCGTGCGGCCCGAGCAGACTGGTCAGCTCCTCCAGCTCACGGCCGAGGGCGGGGGTGAACCGATCCTGGTCGCGCGGGGAGAACTCCACGTCAACGCTGCCGCCGCCGCTGTCACTGCCGCCGTCGCGGCGGTGCACGATGGCGTCGTTGATGCCGCGGAGGATGCGCAGCAGGAGGTCGTACGAATCGGGGTCCAGACGGTTCTGGAGCTCGGCCAGCCGGTGGGCGAACTGCTTGGCGCGCTCCAGGAAGTGCTCTTCGTCCATGACACCATCGTGACGAAAACCCGCGCCATACGCGTCAGTTACAGATGATTTTACGGTTGACTCTAGATATTGCCGGTGATTGTGCTGTTCAACCCGTACACTCGGCGGGCGTTGCCCGCAGCCACCAGGGCCGCCACCCGCTCCGCGTCCGCCGCGCTCCAGGCGCCGTCGCGGACCCAGCGGGCCAGAGCCGCGTCCAGGGCCTCCCGGAAGAGCAGCGCCCCGACCGCGTACAGCTCGGGCAGGCCGTAGGCGTCGGTGGAGAAGAGCACCTTGCCGAAGGGGGCCACCTCCAGCACCTCGGCCAGCACCGCCCCGGCCCGCGCCCCGGTGTGTGTCAGGGCCAGGCCCACATCGGCGTACACATGCGGGTAGACCGCGGCCAGATAGGCGGCGCCGCGGTGGTACGGATAGCCGTGCAGCAGGATCAGCGGGCAGCCGGTGGGGCGCACGGCGCGGATGAAGTCGGTGAGCAGCAGCGGATCGCAGCGGTCGAGGCGCAGATCGGGGTCGCCGAATCCGGTGTGCAGCTGCAGTGGCAGTGCGGTGCGCGCGGCGGACCACAGCAGATGGCGCAGCAGCACCGGATCGGCGAGCCGCGCGGCGTCGCTGGGGCGGGCGGCGCGGGCGGCCAGCCAGCGGTCCGCCGCCGCGCGGAGTGCGGCCGGGGCGGGCGGTGTGGGCGCGAGGTGGAGACCGTAGCGGTAGGCGGCCACCGACTTGAACCCGGCGGCGGTGAGCGCGGCCCCCCGTACGGCGCCGTCGAGCGTGGCGAGGAAGGAGTCGGCGGTCCGTGAGGCGTCCGCGACCCGCTCGGCGAGGTGTTCCAGGCGTACGATCTCTCGCGCCGTGCCCCCGGCGGCCTCGGCGAGTTCCTGAGGACTCGTCAGGTCCCCGGGTAGCCCGGTGTCCACCAGAAACTCGGTGATACCGGCGGCGCGCAGCAGCCGCCGGGTGACCTCCGCCGCGCCCAGCTCGCGCCGCCGGGCGAGATAGCGCTCGGGCGGGCAGTGCGGCGCAAGGCCCAGCAGCGGCGGGCACCAGCGGCGCACCGCGAATCCGAGCTGGGTGTCGAAGTAGCTGGTGCCGGGCGCGGCGGGCGCGTCCGACTCGGTCAGATACGCCTCGAACGCCGCGGCGTCCGGCTCGCCGCGCAGCAGGCCGTGGCAGTGGTGGTCCACCAGGGGCGGCCGGGGCGTCCGGGGCAGCGCCGCGCCGTGGCCGGACATGGCTCAGTACCTCCAGCGGGTGGCCGCGGCGATGTCCCGCGGGCTCGCCCCCTCGAACAGCTCGGCCTCGGCGCGGCGTACGGCGGCGATCGCCTCGAAGAGCGGATCGCCCAGCGCCTCGCGGAGCGTGTCCGAGGCGTCGAAGTGTTCCAGGGCGGCGGGCAGCGAGGTCGGCAGCCGCTGCTGATGGCCCTCGTGCGCCGGGTCGCCGGCCACCGGAGGGGGCAGCGTCAGACCGGAGTCGAGCCCGGCGAGCCCGGCGGCGATGACCGCGCCCGTCAGCAGATACGGATTGGCCGCCTGGTCGACACACTTGACCTCGGCGTTGGCCCCGCTGGGGTCCTTCGGCGCCCCCGCCACGAAGCGCAGCGCGGCCTCGCGGTTCTCCAGCCCCCAGCACTGATACGCCCCGGCCCAGCGGGAGGGCTCAAGACGCAGATAGCTGGCGGGCGAGGGGGCGCCGATGGCCAGCAGGGCGGGCAGCGCGCGCAGCACACCGGCCAGGAACGCCTCGCTGGTCGCCGTCATACCGCACGGCCCGTCCCCGTCGCGGCACAGATCGCGCTCGCCCTGCCACAGGCTCAGATGCAGATGGCCGCCGTTGCCGACGGCGTCCGGGGTGAACACGGGCGCGAACGACGGCGCCAGGCCGTGCTGTGCGCTCACGCCCCGGATGGTCTGGCGCACCAGTACGGCGAGATCGGCCGCGCCGACCGGGTCGGCGGGCGCCACGGACACCTCGAACTGCCCCTGCGCGTACTCGGGGTGAATCTGCGCCACCTCGACCCGCTGGGCCTGGAGCGCGTCGAGCACATCCGCGAGATAGTCGGAGAGATCCACCAGGCGGCTCATCCCGTAGGCGGGCCCGGCGGTGGGGTAGCGCGGCTCCGACTCCGGCGCGCCGGCGGTGGCGACGACCCATTCGGTCTCGATCCCCATGAGCATCCCGAGGCCGCGCTCCCGGGCCCGCTCTGCCATCCGGTGCGCGAACAGCCGTTGACACGCGGGGTGTTCCCGCCCGCTCATGTCGTACCGGTCAGCCGGGGCCCAGGCCCAGCGGGGCTGGGCGGCCAGCGGGGTGAGCCGGTCGAGGTCGGGGAAGAGCCGCAGATCGCCGTCGGGGCCGCCGATGTGGCGGCTGGTGGTGATGGAGTCGTCCACGAGGAAGACATCGAAGACGGGGGACATGCCGACGCCCCACTGCGCGGCGTGTTCGAGCCGTGCGGTGGGCACGGCCTTGACGCGGGTGAGGCCCGCGTTGTCCACCCAGGTCAGCGCGGTGCCGACGATCCCCTGTGCGGCCAGCTCCGCGGCCTTCTCGCGGGCCCGGGCCCGAGCCTGTGCGCGGTGTTCGGTGTCCACGGGCGGCTCCTGTGCGGGGTGCGCTGATCCGGTGTCTTCGCGGGTCCTCCGAGGTCTAACGCGCGTGGCTCACAAGCGTTACGATTGATGACATGTCCAGAACAAGTCCGGAAACCTTACACTCGGGAGCCGACCAGTGATCAAACGCAGGACCGTACTCGCCGGCGCCCTGGGCCTCACCGGCGGCCTCGCGCTCGGCACCGCCGCCTCCGCGGCCCCCACCGACTGGTCCCGGGCCGTGGTGGACTCCACCATCGCCCGCAAGCCCGACCCGAAGTCGCTCGGCGGCTGGGGCTACACGCAGGGGCTGTTCCTCTACGGCACCTACCGCGTGTACCAGCGGGTCAAGGAGCCGTCCTACCTCGCGTACATCAAGGGGTGGGTGGACACGTACGTGGACGCGAACGGCCACGTCGACCACAGCTTCAACAACCTCGACGCCATGCAGTGCGGCAACCTGCTGCTGATCCTCCACAAGGAGACCGGCGACCCGCGCTACCGCACCGCCGCCGACCAGATCCGCACCCGCATCACGACCTATCCGCGCACCTCCGACGGCGGTATGTGGCACGCCACGAGCAAGACCAACGAGCTGTGGGCGGACGGGGTGTTCATGGCCCAGCCGTTCCTGCTGCGCTACGGCATCGCGTACGGGGACGAGACCTACGCGTACGACGAGGTCAGCCGCAACCTGGCCGTGTACTTCACTCACCTCAAGGCGTCCAACGGACTGCTCTACCACGCCTACGACGCGGACGGCGACGCCCCCTGGTCGCCCAACCCGACCACCGGCACCTCCGCCTACCACTGGGCCCGGGCCATCGGCTGGACCGCGATGACCCATATCGAGGCGCTGGACCTGCTGCCCGCGGACCACCCGCGGCGCGCCGAGCTGATCGCCAACGTCAAACACCTGGCCAAGGGGTTCGTCCGCTACCAGGACCGGAGCACCGGCCGCTGGTTCCAGGTGGTGGACAAGGGGAGCGAGTCGGGCAACTGGACCGAGACCTCGGCCTCCAGCATGTACACCCTGATGCTGCACGCTGCGCTGGAGCGCAAATACATCGCCGGCGGCGACTATGTGTCCGCGGCGCGCAGGGGCTATCAGGGCGTCCTGAAGAAGGTGACGGTCAACGCGGACGGGCTGACCGACATCACCGACATCAGCGAGGGCACCAACGTCGGGGATCTGGCCTACTACTTCGGCCGCAAGCGCAACACCAACGATCTCCATGGCCTGGGCGCCTTCCTGCTCATGAACGAGCAGATCGCTTAACTGACCACCCGCACGGTCGCGCTCCGCGGCGGACCGCGGAGCGCGACGTGAGGTGAGGTGTCCGGGCGTCGGTGGCGGAGGCTACTTCAGCTCCACCTGGAACACCTTGTCCGCGCCGTCCGGTTCCCCGCCGTTGTTGTCGGCGTTGGTCGTGGACAGCCACAGGGTGTTCTTGCCCGGGACGGTCTCGACGGTGCGCTGCCGCCCGTACTCGCTGATGTAGTACGCCTTCGGGGTGCCCGCGGATGTGCCGTCGACCGGGATCCGCCACAACCGCTCGCCCTTGAGCGCCGCCATGTAGAGGGCGCCGTCCGCGTAGGTGACACCGCTGGGTGACGCCTCGCCGGTCGACCACTGGCGCTTGGGGTTGGTCATGCCGGAGGTGGAGCAGCTGCCCTCGCAGGTCGGCCAGCCGTAGTTCTTGCCCGGCTCGATGAGGTTGAGCTCGTCGTACTTGCTGTTGCCGAGCTCCGCCTCCCACAGCCGCCCCGCCGAGTCCCAGGTGAGGCCCTGCGGGTTGCGGTGGCCGTAGGAGTAGACGAGCGTGCCGAACGGGTTGCCGGGGGCGGGCTTGCCGTCGGTGGTCATCCGCAGGATCTTGCCGTTGAGCGAGTTCTTGTCCTGGGCGAGGTCGGGCGTCTGCGCCTCCCCGGCGGTGGCGTACAGATAGCCGTCCGGGCCGAACTTGAGGCGTCCGCCGTTGTGGTACTTGTTCTTCTTGATGCCGCTGACCAGCGTGGTGTAGCCGCTCAGCGAGGAGCCGTCGAAGGTCATCCGGGCGATCCGGTTGCCCTCGGACGCGGTGTGCATGAGGTAGACGTAGTGGTCGGTGTTCCAGTTCGGGGAGACCGCGATCCCCAGTAACCCGCCCTCGCCGCTGGTGGTCACGACGTTGGGCACCGTGCCGACCTGGGTCTTGGTGCCCGACTGGGTGAGCTTGAACACCTTGAACGAGTCCCGCTCGGTGATCAGCGCCGATCCGTCGGGAAGCCAGCTGAGCCCCCAGGGGATCGACCAGCCGGACGAGACGGTCTTGATACTGGACGGTGCCGAGTCGACTCTGTCGGACGAGGCGTTGCCCGTGCCGGCCGTTCCGACCAGCAGCCCGGCGGCGAGTGCGGCGGCGGTGGCCGCCACCACGAGTTTCCGATGGCTCTTCATCGCGCGTCTCCTCCTACTGGAGCTTGTACGCCTTGAAGTTGCGGGTGAGCAGGTAAGTCGTCTGCAGGCCACTGCTGTTGAGGCTGCGGTAGATGCCCCACTTGGGCCGCAGGTAGTTCTGGCCGCGCCACATGTCGAGACCGGTGCGCTTGTACTTGGCCACCGTCTTCCCCTCGGTGACGACCGACCAGTCGACGTATGCCCCGGAGTCGGACGCCTTCACCTCGACCGACACATCGCTCCACTTGCCCTGGATCGGCGACATGGCGGCGGCCCCGGCCTCCGTCAGGTTCTCGTCGTCGTCCGAGGTGCGCATCTCGACCTTCGGGCCGTTGTCGTGCTGGTGCAGCGACATGGTGAACAGCGGGGCGGCGACGTCCCCCACCTTGATCTGCATGATGTGGGTGAAGCCGGTGGTCGCGTCCAGTGTGTCCGGCACATACATCTGGTACTGGATCCGCCAGGTCTCGTCCTTGAGGATCTTCACGGCGGCGCCGTTCTGCCGCATGCCCCTGACCTCGTTGCGCTGGCGGTCGGTGCTGGTGTCCACGTCCTTGGGGTAGTGGATGTCGGTGCGGAACCCGCCGCCGCTCGGGTAGATATGGGTGACCCCGGGGTGCGAGTCGGCGCGGTCGTCCTCGGCGCCCTCGAAGGAGTCGGCGACACTGGCCCCCGACGCGGGGCTCCACTTGAGGCTCCAGGAAGCCGTGGGTGCCTGCGGTGTGCGCTCCGCGCCGTGGGCGGCGACTGTAGGGAGGAGCAGCGCGCCCGCCGTCGCCAGGGCCGCCGCGATGCGGGGCCCGGGCAGCCGATTGGGCTTCATCAGTGATTCTCCTGTCTGACCTTTGGTCATATCCATGAACTGACTGGATATGGAAAGGCCGCGGTGGGGGAGTGACGCATGAGGTGAATCGCTGTTGAGGGGGACTGTAAAGAAACGTTCCTATCCCGTCAACAGTTCGGTCATGACTGGGCAGTTCAGCCGCGGGAGACCCGGAACACCACCGTGCCGTGCGCGGGCACCGAGGCGCTGATCGAACCGGTCGTGGTGCTGGTGGCCTTGGACCACAGGTCCTTGAGTCCGTACGAGGACGAGCCGCCGAGGCCGATCGCGGTGGCCGTGGTGGAGATCGTCTTGGTGGACGAGTTCTCGTTGAGCAGGGCGACCGCCCGGTCGCCGTTGGCCAGTTGCTTGGTGTACACGACCTTGCCGCCGCTGGAGGACACGATGGTCGCCTGCTTGCCCAGGGTGTCCTGGTCCACCGCGATGAGGTCGGTGTTCTTCAGGATCGACTGGGTGGTGGCAGAGGCGTCGCGGATATCGCTGCCGATGAGCAGCGGCGCCGCCATCATCGCCCAGAGGCTGAAGTGGGTGCGGTACTCGGTGGCGGTCATCCCGCCGTTGCCGACCTCCAGCATGTCCGGGTCGTTCCAGTGGCCCGGGCCCGCGTACTGCGCGAGGTCGTCGTTGATATGCACCTTGTCGATCATGCTGGACCACTTGTCGCTGATGTCGCCGGTGGTGCGCCAAAGATTGCCGACCGGTTCGCCCCAGGTCCACACCTTGGGGCTGGTCTGGCCCCATTCGCAGATGCTGTACGCGATCTTCCGCCCGCTGGCCGCGAGCGCGTCGCGCATGGCCTTGTAGCGCTGCTGGGCGTCCACGCCCTGGTTATTGCAGTTGTCGTACTTGAGGTAGTCCACGCCCCAGGACGCGAACTGCTTGGCGTCCTGCTTCTCGTGGTTCAGCCCCCCGGGGAAGCCGGCGCTGTTGCAGGTCTTGGTGCCGGCGCTGGTGTAGATGCCGAACTTGAGCCCCTTGGAGTGCACATAGTCCGCCACGGCCTTGATGCCGTTCGGGAAGCGGGTGGGGTCGGGCACCAGATTGCCGTCCGAGTCCCGGCTGGGCTTCGCCCAGCAGTCGTCGATGTTGACGTACTCGTAGCCGACGTCCTTGAGGCCGAGCGAGACGAAGGCGTCGGCGACCCCCTTGACCATGGACTCGTTGAACGAGGAGTCGCAGTGTGTGGCGTTCCAGTTGTTGAAGCCCATGGGGGGTGTGCGGAGCAGGCCGTTGTCCAGCGCGGCGGCCTGACCGGCCCCGGCGGTGAGCGTGAAGGTGATGGCGGCTGCCGCGGTGGTTGCGGTGGCGGTGGCCACCGCGACCCATGAGCGGAGTCCGCCGGATCGTGCGTTTCCTTGCATGATCAACTCCTTCGAACGCAGCTGAGGCATCCGTGTGTGATGCATCGCGGAAGGTAGGAGGTGTGGTCTGCCGAGTCAAGGATTGGTACGGGCCAGAAGATGGCCAGAGGCTGTTCGGTGGCACGTCCTCGGCCAACTACCTGCGGTTTCTGCTGACTTGATAAGTGATAATCCGTCAGGTCGGGCGATAGAGATCGGAGGATTTTTGCGTCCGCCCCATTGACCCGGGCCAAGTGGCTCGCAACTCTTCAACAGAACACCACCCCCGAACACCACCCCGCGTCCCCCTCGCCCGGTACCGACAGCCCGGGGAAGGAGCCCCATGAGCCACAGACCGCGCGGACGTCTTCGCGCCTGGCTGGCCACCGCACTGCTCGCCGTCGGCGCCCTCCTCTTCGCAGGCCCCGCCCCCGCGCGGGCCGAAGTCGTACATGCGCGGCAGCAGTGGCTGCGCGACTCCCAAGCCGGACTCTTCCTGCACTGGGGCATGCGCACCTCACCGGGCTACACCAGCTGCTCCGCCTGGGAGAAGGCCGTGACCGACGGCGGCTGGAACGCCGACTACTGGGTCCGCGAGGCCGAGAAACTGCATGCGAAATACCTCGTGCTGGCCTCCTTCCACAGCCGTCTGGGGTACTCCCGCGCCTGGCCGTCCGACATCCCCGGCAGCTGCTCCACCAAACGCGACTTCCTGGGCGAGCTGATCAGCGCCGCCGACGCCCGGGGGCTCAAGGTCGTGCTCTATATGACCGACGATCCGCAGTGGCACGACGAGGGCGGCCATGAATGGCTGGACTCGGACGCGTACTCGGACTACAAGGGGCGCGATGTCGATCTGACCACGCGCGACGGGTTCGGTGAGTTCTCGTACGACAACTTCGTCGAGGTCATGCGGAACTACCCGAAGCTGTCCGGCTTCTGGATCGACAACGACAACGACTACTGGATCGACCACGGCCTCTACGAGAAGATCCGCGCGGACCGCCCCGGCTGGCTGCTGAGCAACAACAACGAAGACACGCCGATCATGGACACGGTCAGCAATGAGCAGAAGACCGGCATGACCCCGGACTATGACTACCCGCAGGCGATCTGGAGCCCCCAGCCCCGGCTGACCGAGGCCTGTTTCAAGCTGCCCAGCAGCGGCGCCTGGTGGTACAGCGGCACCGACTCGGCGGTGGACCACGCGCTCACCCTCCGCCGGCTGATCGCCAACTCCGGCTCCTCCGTCAAATCGCTCATGGCCGAGACCGCTCAGGTCAACGGCCGGTTCCCGAGCAAACAGGAGGCGTTCAACAACGTCGCCAAGACCTATCTGGACGCCATCTGGGGCTCGCTCAACGGCACCGAGGGCGGCGGCTACAGCTATGGCGGGCTCGCGCCCGGGGCCTGGAACGACGGGGCCCGCGGTGTGACCACGGTCTCCAAGGCGGATCCGGATCTGCACTTCGTACACGTCCTGACCAAGCCTTCCGGCGCCACCCTGACGCTGCGCGACAACGGCTACCGGGCCCAGCGGATCACCGACTTCCGTACCGGAAAGCAGCTGAGTTTCAGCCAGGGCGGCGGCAAGATCACCGTCACCGGGATCGCCGACTGGGACCCGTACGACACGGTCCTCAAGGTCGAGACCGACGGCAGACAGGGCCTGATCCCCGCCGACTCCATGACCGCGAGCGCAAGCTCCGCGGCGAGCGGACACCCGGCTTCCGCCGTCCTCGACGCCAATCCGCAGAGCTACTGGGACAGCAACACCAAGCTCCCCGTCTCGCTCACCTTCGATCTGCGCTCCGCCAAGAGCGTTCAGTACCTGGCCATCAACCAGCGGGAATGGTCGGTCGGTTACGCCCGCTCGGACACCGAACAGTCCGCCCGCATCCGCGACTACCAGATCCAGGTCTCCAGCGACGGCACCGACTGGGGGAGCGCCGTCAAAACCGGCACCCTCCCCAGCGCCCGCGGCGTGCAGTTCATCGACATCCCCGCCACCACCAAGCGCTATGTCCGGCTCACCGTGAACAGCACCTGGGCCGCCGCCACCGACGCCAAGCGCTACAAGAAGCTGCTCATCGACGAGGTGCGGATCGGCTCCGGCTATGCGGGGAAGAGCTCATAAGACCCGTGAACCCCCTTGTCCCTTCACGTCACCCGGCACCCCTTCACCCTCCGTGCGGATCCGCGGGAAACCGTCCCGTGGATCACCCCCAACACACAGGAAGGCAAGGTACGGACATGAACGAGACCGTGCAGCGCAACGAACCCCAGTCGAGGCGGACGGGCGAGCAGACCCGCCCCCGTATCGAGGAGACGGCCTGGCAGACCCCCGACTACGTGGTCGTGGACACCGCGTTGGAGGTCACCGCCTACTCGCTGACCACCCGCTGACGGCGCCGCCATGCTGCTGCGCGTGCTCGGCACCGCGGCGGGCGGCGGACTGCCTCAGTGGAACTGCGCGTGCCCCGGTTGCTCCGGGGCACGCGCCCACCCCGGCCGGCGCCGCCGCCACGCCTCCCTCGCCGTACGGGCCACCGAAGGCCACTGGTACCTGGTCAACGCCACCCCCGACCTCGGCGACCAGATCGAGGACTGCCCGGAACTGCACCCCGGGCCGCGGCCCCGCCAGACCCCACTGGCCGGAGTGGTCCTCACCGACGCGGAACTCGACCACACTCTCGGCATCGCCCGGCTCCGCGAGGCGGCCGGCGGCGTCGACGTACTCGCCACCGCGCCCGTACGCCGCGCCCTGCTCGACGGCCTCCACCTCGGCGATGTCCTGGGCCCGTACACCACCCTGCGGTGGCGTGGCCTCGACGCCGAGCCGACGCCGCTGGCCGAGGGCTCGCCGCTGACCGTCAGCGCCGTACCGGTCTCCGCCAAACGCCCGCGCTACGCGGCCGACATGGAGGCCGATGTGGCAGGGACGGCAGGGGGCGACGCGTGGGTGGTGGCGCTGCGCCTGGCCGACCGGGACACCGGCCGGTCCCTGCTCTACGCCCCCGCCCTCGCCGCCTGGCCGGACGCCTTCCAGCGGGCGGCAGCCGAGGCGGACTGCGTGATCGTCGACGGCACGTTCTGGGACGACGAGGAGCCCCGGCGCTCCGGGTTCTCCACCCGCACCGCCACCGGTATGGGACATCTGCCCATCGACGGCCCCGGCGGCACCGCCAAGCGGCTCGCCGAACTGCCGGGCCGCTGCCTCTACACCCATCTGAACAACACCAACCCCCTCGCCGATCCGGCGGCGCCCCAGTACGAGGCGCTGGCCGGGCTCGGTCTCGAGGTGGCCGCCGACGGGATGGTGATCGAGCTGTGAGTGCTGTGAGTGCTGTGAGTGAGTTCGAGGAGCGGCTGCGGACCGTGGCGCGCGAGCGCTATCACGACCGCCATCCCTTCAACGTCCGGATGCACCAAGGCGAGTTGACCCCCGACGAGCTCCGCCGGTGGATCGCGAACCGCTTCCACTACCAGCGCCACATCCCCGTCAAGGACGCCCTGATCACCGCCAAGCTGGAGACCTCGGCGCTGCGCCGGATGTGGCTGCGGCGCATCCAGGACCACGACGGCGCGGCCGAGGGCGAGGGCGGGATCGAGCGGTGGCTCAGGCTCGGCGAGGCCGCGGGCCTCGACCGCACCCTGCTGCTGTCCGGCCGGAGCGTGCTGCCGGGGGTGCGGCTCGCCGTGGACGGCTACGTCAACTTCTGCCGGCTGCGCTCCCCGCTGGAGGCGGTCGCCGCCTCGCTCACCGAGCTGTCGGCCCCGGACATCATGCGTACCCGCATCGACGCCTTCGAGCGCCACTACCGGTGGATCGACGGCGACGGGCTCGCGTACTTCCGCACCCGCGAGACCCAGGGGCGCCAGGACAGCCGGGAGGCCCTGGACCTGGTGCTGTCCTGGGCGCGCAGCGAGGACGACCGGGAGCGGGCCGTGGCGGCGCTCGCCTTCAAATGCGATGTGCTCTGGTCGCTGCTGGACGCGGTCGACCACGCCGACCCCAAGGAGGGGCCGTGACCGCCGATACGGCCAAGGAAGCCGATACGGCCAAGGAAACCGCCGACACGGCCGACGGAGCCGACACCACCCCGGCCGCCATGCCCCCGTGGCGGCCCGCCCTCGCGCCCGCGGTCCACCTCCGCCACGACCGGGTGCGCGACGGGGACCTGCTGGTGCTGCCCGAGCGGGTCGTGGTGCTGCGTGGCACCGCGGGCGAGATCCTGCGGCTGTGCGACGGCATCCGCGCCGTCGACGCGATCGTCGCGGACCTGGCCGGGCGCTTCCCCGGCGCCCCCGTGACCACCGAGGTCCCCGCCTTCCTCGGCCGACTGCGGCGGGAGGGCTGGTTGCGATGACCGGCGCGCCGCCCCCCTGGGCCATGCTGGCCGAGCTCACCCACGGCTGTCCGCTGCACTGTCCGTACTGCTCCAACCCGCTGGAGCTGGTCCGCCGCTCCCGGGAGCTGACCGGCGAGGAGTGGGCGGAGGTGCTGCGGCAGGCCGGGGAGCTGGGCGTGGTGCACACCCATCTCTCGGGCGGGGAGCCGCTGCTGCGCACCGACCTGGAGGCGATCACCGCGGCCGCCGAGTCCGCCGGGATCTACACCCAGCTGGTCACCAGCGGTGTCGGGCTGACGGCGGCGCGGCTGGCCGCGCTGGTGGACGCCGGGCTGCGCGGCGTCCAGCTGTCCGTCCAGCACTCCGACCCGGCCGCCTCCGACCGGATCGCCGGGAGCCGGTCCTTCGCCGCCAAGGAGCGGGCCGCCGCCCTGGTCAGGGACGCGGGGCTGCCGCTCGGCCTCAACGTCGTGCTGCACCGCGACAACCTCGACGCCCTCGACGACCTGGTGGAGCTGGGCGCCGCCTGGGGCGCCCAGCGGATCGAGCTGGCCAACACCCAGTTCTACGGCTGGGCCCTGCGCAACCGCACCGCGCTGCTGCCCACCCGCGAACAGCTGGCGCGGGCCCGTGACGCGGTCGAGCGGTGGCGGGAGCGGCTGGACGGCTCGATGGACCTGGTGTGGGTGGTCCCCGACTACTTCGACGGGGTCGCCAAGCCCTGTATGGGCGGCTGGGGAGCGGTCTCGCTCACCGTGGCGCCCGACGGCACCGTACTGCCCTGCCCGGCGGCGGCCACCATCCCCGGACTGGACCCGCCGAACGTACGCGACCACCGGCTGGACTGGATCTGGAACCACTCCGGGGCCTTCAACCACTACCGCGGCGAGACCTGGATGAAGGAGCCCTGCCGCAGCTGTGCGCACCGTGCCGAGGACTTCGGCGGCTGCCGCTGCCAGGCGTACGCGCTGACCGGCGACGCCGCCGCCGCGGACCCGGCCTGCGGGCTCTCCCCGCACCACGGTCTGATCCGCGAGCTCGCCGGAGCCCCCGGACCCGGGCCGGACGACACCGCCGACGACACCGCCGCGGCGGGCCCGGGCTACGTCTACCGCAAACCCGGGCGGGGGTGAGCCCGCCCCGGGTTTGGCGCTGCCGCCCCCGCTTCCGTAAAGTTTCGCCGTTACCCACCCCACCACCACCCAGGGCACCGCCCTTGGAACGGGCGAAGCAGAAAGTGGCAGCGGCGAATGACGGTGATTGAAGAGGGCCGGGCCGAGCAGACGGGCATCGACCCGGAGCGTCTGGCGACCTGCCTGAGCGTGCTCGAAGAGCTCGACCGGCTGCCGGTCGACCACCCCGACGCCATCGCGGTGCGCCGCGCCACCTCCGGCGTCTACCGGACGGTCAAGCAGCGCAGGCGCCAGGAGCGGCGTGCCGCGAAGACCGCCCACGACAAGGAGGTCACCGAGGCCACGGCCACCGGCGCCGCCGACCGCATCGACGACGAGACGCTGGGCCTGGCCCTGACCAGCTCGGTGACCACCCCGATCGCGGGCATCCTGCAGCGGCCCCGGTCCTGCTACACCTGCAAGACCCGCTATGTCGAGGTCGACGCCTTCTACCACCAGCTCTGCCAGAACTGCGCCGCCGAGAACCGGGCCCGCCGCGACGCGCGCACCGATCTCACCGGGCGCCGGGCGCTGCTCACCGGCGGCCGGGCGAAGATCGGCATGTATATCGCGCTGCGGCTGCTGCGCGACGGCGCGCACACCACCATCACCACGCGCTTCCCGAACGACGCGATCCGCCGCTTCAAGGCCATGCCGGACAGCGGGGAGTGGCTGCACCGGCTGAAGATCGTCGGCATCGATCTACGGGACCCGGCCCAGGTGATCGCGCTCGCCGACTCGGTGAGCGCGGCGGGCCCGCTGGACATCCTGATCAACAACGCCGCGCAGACGGTGCGCCGTACGCCCGCCGCGTACGCGGAGCTCATAGCGGGCGAATCGGCCGCGCTGCCCGCCGGGGAGCTGCCGGACTCCGCCGTTCTGGGCGTGTTCGGCAGTGGCGCGCAGGCGGCTCTGCCGGGGCCGGCGGCCGCGCGGGACGGCGCGCTGAGCGCACAGGACCTCACCGCCCTCGCCCTGACCAGCGGCTCCGCCTCACCCGCGCGGATCGAGGCGGGGACCGCGATCGACGCGGGCGGTCTCGTGCCCGACCTCGACGACTCCAACACCTGGATCCAGCGGGTGGACGAAGTGGACCCCGTCGAACTGCTCGAAGTGCAGCTGTGCAATGAGACGGCGCCGTTCATCCTGGTCAGCCGGTTGCGCCCGGCGATGGCGGCCTCGCCCGCGCGGCGCAAGTACGTGGTGAACGTATCCGCCATGGAGGGCAAGTTCAGCCGCGGCTACAAGGGCGCGGGCCATCCGCACACCAATATGGCCAAGGCCGCCCTGAACATGCTGACCCGCACCAGCGCGCGTGAGATGTTCGAGGCCGACTCCATCCTGATGACCAGCGTCGACACCGGCTGGATCACCGACGAGCGCCCGCACCCCGAGAAGATGCGGCTGGCGGCCGAGGGCTTCCACGCCCCGCTCGACCTCGTCGACGGCGCGGCCCGCGTCTACGACCCGATCGTGCGGGGCGAGGGCGGCGAGGACCTGTTCGGCTGCTTCCTGAAGGACTACGCCCCCACGGACTGGTAGGGGTTGTTCAGCCGGCGCCCTCGACGATGCGGAAGTCCCGTTCCGCGCTGTCGGCCAGCACGGTCAGCGCCTTCTGGTAGTCCTCGCTCTCGTACGTGGCGACGGCCAGCTCGAAGCTGTCGAATTCGACGACGACCGTGCGCTCCGCCACCCCGGCCTCGTGCGCGACGACCTGGCCTCCGCGGGTCAGAAACCGTCCCTTGGCCTTCTCGACGACCGGGACGGCCAGCTTCCCGTACGCGGCCGTCTTCGCGGGATCGGAGATCGAGCGGTAGGCGACGACCCAGTAGCCCTTGGACATGAGCGGACTCCTTCGGCTCGGCGGGAGGGGTCGGCCGAGAGGTGACACCGGGAGTGGTCGCAGGGGAGTGGTCACGCGGGAGTGGTCACGTGGGCTGGGGGCGCCCCGGACCTTCACAATCTACCGCTGCGCCGGACGCTCGGCGCGTCCGGAGACCGGGGCCATGTACACGCTCAGGCCGCCCGTGCCGGGCAGGGTGTGCCGGGTCCAGCCGCGGGCGCGCAGCGACGGCAGGCCGTGCCCGGGGGCGTGGCCGAATACCGCGGTCGGCTCATGGGCGGCCCGGCGCAGCAGCGCGGCCGCCGTGGTCGAGGTGTTGTTGCCGCTCACCTCGGCGGAGGCGCAGCCCGCCGCGTAGCCGATCGGCAGCGCGCGCGAGCCGGCCACCAGACACGGCGGCCGCAGCCCCAGCGCCCGCAGCCCGGCGGCTGCCCGCTGGTACCGCTCGGCGGTGGCGGCGGCCTGGTGCGTGGTGTCCGCGAGGACGGCGTACTGGCTCCCCAGCTGCACCGCCAGTACGAGCCCGAGGGCGGCGGCGACCGGCACCGGCGAGCGCGCGGCCCGTACGGCGCGTGCCGCGAGGGCGGCCAGGGACAGGGCGAGCAGTGCGTAGGCGGGCAGCAGGAAGCGGGGCGCCGAGTAGTCGATGAGCAGCAGATACGGCACGGCCATCGAGGCGGCGCAGACCACGGGCAGCACGGTCGCGGACAGCGCCCGGCCGCGCCCGGCGCGGTGGTCCCGTACGGCCACGGCGAGCGCGGCGGCGGCCAGCAGGGGCAGGGCGAGCCACCACAGCGTCAGCTCCGGATGGCGCAGCGGCACCTGGCACGGGCGGCACAGCAGCGGGCCGTTGAGGCTGCGCAGCGCGGTGCCCACGTTGAGCTGCGGCACCATCCCGCCCTCCGTGGCGCTGGAGGCCCGCAGCCGCGCCCCGACGCCGCCGAACCGCGCGTACGCCTCGGCCACCCAGGGCGCCGCGCCCAGCGCGAGCCCGCCCAGCAGCGCGGGCAGCGCGGGCCGCCACCGGCGTACGCACACGGCGGCCGCCAGCAGCGGCAGCCCGAGCCAGCCGCCGTCCGGCATCCGCAGCAGCGTGACCCCGGCCACGGCGGCGGCCAGCCACCAGCGGGCGTGCGGCTCGGCCGGGGCCCGCAGAAACCAGCCGACGGCGGCCACCGCGCCGAGCGCCACCCACAGGTTGGGCATCACCTGCGACCCGCTGATCTGGGTGATCCACAGCCCGGAGAACAACAGCGCGGCCAGCGCGGCGGTGCCCCGCCCCACCAGCGGCCCCCACACCCGGAAGACGGCGTACAGCGCGACCGCCGACAGCAGGGCCAGAACCACCCGCAGCGCCACGACCGAGGAGGTCGCGGCGACCACGGGCGCGACGAGATAGCTGATGCCACGGGACCGCGGTGCGCTGAAGAAGGCCGCGGGACGGTGCGGATCCACCTGGGAGGCGTAGACGCTCTCGTCCCACAGCAGCCCACCGCCCATATGCGGCACGACCATGGCCAGCTGCACCACGGCATACACCGCCGCGACGACCGCGAGCCACGGCACGCCTCGCCGCGCCGGCGGCGGGCTCTGCGCGACGACGGGCCGACCCACCACTGTCGCGGTCACGGCCCGGCCCGCCCGTCGGCTTCCCGCCGGGGCACGGCGGCGTACGCTGCCGCCCCCGCCCCGCCGCGCCGCGCGCGCCCGGGCATGCGCGGACATGGGGTGTCGCCGGCTCCCGCGAGGCCCACACGGCCT
>NZ_JBSFMM010000111.1:0-37842 GCF_053599555.1 Streptomyces sp. NPDC000941 | reverse complement strand
CATCCGTCGCGCTCCCGAGCCCCGGTCCAGCGCACCGCTGGGCCGGCTCACTGGCCACCGCGCGGCAGCAGTCGCGGCGGAGCGCAGCGGAGCCTCTTTGAGCTCAGCCGCCTGCCGGGCCGAGGAGTCGGGGCGCCGGGTTGGCCGCCCCCTTCCCTCCCGCTGCTGCCGCTTTGGACCCGGAGGGTCCGAGACGAAACCCGCACCCGCCCGAGCCGAATGCCGCGAGACGGCGCACAGGCACAGCGAAGCGAAGCGGAGCGCTCAAGCCGCGATGTCGAAGGCATCGCAGGGCGTCGGCGCGAGTTCGAACCAGAGCAGCTTGCCGCTGATCCCGAAGAGCTCGTCGGCGAGGGCATAGCCGCCCCAGTTGTCGGCACAGATCCGCACGATGAGCAGCCCGCGCCCGTACGTGGCCTCGGTGTTCGCAGCGGCTTCGGCGAGGGCGGCCGAGCGGTCGAAGAGGGCCGGTGGCTTGTCGAACGGTGGTGGGATGTCGGGGTTGGTGTCCCAAATGCTGACGCGGAGACGGCCCTCTTCGACGGCCCGGATGCGCATCTCCGCCGGGCCGGTGGTGTGGCGATAGGCGTTGGTCACCATTTCGCTGGTCACGAGCGTGGCTGGGTCGGTGGGTTCACCCATGTCGTGCCGGGAGAGCACGGCCCGCAGGGTGGTCCGGGCGATGGCTGCGGCGCGGGGGTCGTGAGGCAGACGGAGGGAGTACGACCAGGGGTTTTCCAGATTCTCCGGGGATACGGTGGGCACGGAAGTCTCCTGTCTGGAGGTGGAGTTGGCGCCGCCAACGGTACGGCGCTCAATGGCCTATATTCCACCCATCCGAAGAAATAAGGGCCAAGTTGCCCTGTGTGGGTGACAGGTGCACACTGTGTGCCGACCTGGAGGAAGAACCATGCCGTCGAGCAACACCCCGACACTGCGTCAGCAGCGACTCGGCGCTGAGCTGCGCAAACTACGGGAGCGCGCAGGGCTGTCGACCACTGCGGCCGCCTCACTTCTCGGCGTCAATCAGTCCCGCATCAGCAATATCGAGGCCGGACGGTACGCCGTGGGTGCCGATCGCGTCCGCGCCATGGCCCGCAACTACACCTGCGCCGATGGGCGGCTTGTCGAGGTGTTGGCCAGCATGACCGGAGGTCGCACCCGAGGCTGGTGGGAGGAGTACCGGGACATACTCGTCCCTGGCTTGCTCGACCTCGCTGAACTGGAGCATCATGCCACGGCGCTGCGCATCGCGTCGGTGGTCCACATGCCCGGCGTGCTGCAGACGACGCAGCACGCGCGCACCATCTTCAGCGAGGCCATTCCGCCCCTCGCCGGGTACGAGGTGGAGCACCGGGTCTCGTTCCGTATCAAGCGGCAGGCGGTCCTCTACGGGGACCGGCCGACCCCGCTTACCGCGATCCTCCACGAAGCCGCCCTGCGCATGGGTTTCGGCGGACCGGAGACGACCCGCAAGCAGCTTGCACACCTCGTCGAGATGAGCGAGCACAAGCACATCAGCATCCTGGTGATCCCTTTCGGGGGCGGCACTTTCCCCGGGTCCGGGCAGCCCATCGTCTATGCGCACGGCCCGGTACCGCAGCTCGATACCGTGCAGTTGGACACGGATCACGGGTGCGAGTTCATCGACGCGGAGGCCAAGTTGGTGATGTACCGCTCCGTGCTGGAGCGGATGGAAAGCTGTGCCTTGGAGCCCGCGAAGTCGCGCGATCTGATTCACCGCATCGCACAGGACATCTGAGAGGGAAGGCATGCCCACACTCCACTGGCGGAAGTCCTCGTACAGCTCCCAAGGAGCCAACTGCCTCTACGTCTCCTCCACCGCCGACGCCACCATCCGCCTCCGCGAAAGCGACGCCCCCGACACCATCCTCACCACCACCCCCACCGCCCTCCGCTCCCTCATACGCAGCGCCAAGGCCGGCCACCTCGACCACATCGGCAAGGCGTGACCCAAAAACACACTTTGCCTTCTCTTTACAACCCGCCCCACCGCCCCCTCGTCTCTCCGCTCGATCCGTAACTCAGCCCGCCGCGTACACGTACACGTACCGGCCGGGCGGACCGACGAGAGAGAGCGATCCCATGCGCCGAACCGTCCTCAGTGCCGTGGCACTCGCATGCACCGCCGTGCTGGCGAGCACGGTGCCCGCGTTCGCCGACGAGGCGACCCCGGTCCCGAGCAAGACCCCGGCCACCAGCGTCCCGTCCCCCCGCGAGGAGCCCACCAAGACCCCGGAAACCGCCGCGCCCGCGCCCGCCACCGCCGTCCCGACCCCCCGCGACGAATCGCGCCAGAAGCCGGCCGACTCCCAGGTCCGCGCGGTGCCGAAGGGCGCGCCGAACACCGGGGTGGCGGAGGAGTCCTCGGATTCCGGGGTCGGCGCCGGGCTGATCGGCGGCGGCGCTGCCGGGGTGCTCGTCGCGGGTGGCGCGGCGGTGTTCGTCGTACGTCGCCGGCGGGCGACCGGGGCATGACCCTGGTCTCCAGGCGCGCGTTCGCCACGGCGGCGATGGCCTCGCTGCTCGTGGGGTGCGGCGGCGGCCACCAGGCCGAACAGGCCAATCAGGCCGCGCAGGGCACACGGACCGCCGGGCGTTCCGGGAGCACGCCGTCGCCTTCTTCGAACCCCGTGAAGGCGGCGCGTGCCCTTGGGCGTTCGGTCCCGGTCAGGCTGCTGATCCCGGCCATCGGGGTGGACACCTCGGTCATGCGGCTGGGGTTGGCGGCGGACGGGACTGTGCAGGTGCCCCCGATCGCGGCGCACGACCGGGCGGGTTGGTACCGGCACTCGCCGACGCCGGGGCAGGTCGGCCCGTCGGTCATCCTCGGCCATGTCACGGTCGGCGCCTACGGTGACGGGGTCTTCCGCCACCTCTCGCGGCTGAACCGGGGGGACAGGGTCGAGGCGCGCCTGGAGAACGGCAAGACGGCTGTGTTCACCGTCAGCTCCGTACGGACGGTGGCCAAGTCGGACTTCCCGGCGGACGACGTCTACGGGAACGTGGACCGGCCGGAGCTGCGGCTGATCACATGTGGTGGCCCCCGTAGCGGCGACGCGTACCGCGACAACGTGATCGTCTTCGCCGCGCTGAGCTCCACCAGGCCCTGACCCGCCACCCCTGACGCACCCACCCCCCACTGGATCCCGGGCCGATGGAACGTACGCCCGACGGAACGTACTCCAACGGAACGTATGCCGACGGAAACATACGCCCCCGGCCCGGGATCCCTCCCGACACGTGCCGCCAACGGCAATGGAGAGTGTTGAAACGGTCCCGTGACACGGCGGCGTCCGAGCTGTTCGCCGCCCTCTATCCGCGCCTCGCCGGCTGGTGCCGCCGGCTCGTCGACGACGACGAGACGGCCCACGAGATCGCCTCGGAGGCGTTCACCCGGCTCTGGGCCCGCTGGACGTCCGTGGAGGAACCCCGCGGCTTCCTCTACGTCACCGCGGCCAACCTCGTCCGGGACCACTGGCGCAAGCTGGAGCGCGAACGCAAGGCCCTGCGCCGCTTCACCGCGGAAGCCGCCACCCGCCCCCACACCGAACAGGCCGACCCGTCGGTGCGCCTGCTCGTGCAGTCCCTGCCGGAACGGCTGCGCGTCCCGATCCTGCTGCACTACTACGCTGACATGCCGGTCCGGGAGGTGTCCGTACTGACCGGGCGCAAGGAAGGAACCGTCAAGGCCGACCTCCACGCAGCCCGCGAACTGCTCCGCGCCCATCTGAGGAGAAGCCTTGACCACACGCCTTGACGACGGCTCGGAGTACGAACCCGACGACCCCCTCACGGTGATCCTGCGCCCCACCACCGACCACCTCAGCCCGCCCGCCGGCCGATACGAGACCATCCGCCGTACCGCCGCGCGCCGCCGCCTGCTCCGTACCGCGGCCGGAGTCGGCCTGGCCTGCGCCGCCGCGGCTCTCGTCGCGCTGCCGCTCAACCTGGTGACACGCGAGACACACGAGTCACCCGCGCCCCCGACGGTTCCCCTCGTCCCGCCGGCCACCAGCGGTCGTACCGCACACCCGACCCCGACCCCGGATACGCCGATCCCGACGGCCACCTCCACCCCGTCGGAGGCACCCGGACGCGTCAGCCCTCGCCCCACCCAGGAGCCCGGGCCCGCCGTCTCCACCCGCGCACCGTCGGCGACACCGGTCTCGCCACGGGACGCGCCGTCGAAGCAGCGGACCGGCCCCGTCGACGTACCCAAGAGGAATGCTCAGTGATCCACGGCACTACCGGCGTCAGCCCGCACACCTACCGCCGCAGCTTCAGCTGACATGCGGGAAACTGCCGGTATGGACATCACGATCAGGCGGGCGCGGGACGAGGAGCTGGACGGGGTCGGCGAGCTCACTGCGCAGGCGTACCTCGGGGACGGGCTGCTGGAGTTCGGCGAGAGCGACGGGTATCTGGCCCAGCTGCGCGACGCCCGGCGGCGCGCCGAGCTGGCGGAGCTGCTGGTCGCGGCGGACACGGCGAGTGATGAGGTACTGGGCACGGTGGCCTTCGCGGTGTACGGCGGGGCTTATGTGGACCTGGCACGGCCGGGCGAGGGGGAGTTCCGGATGCTGGCCGTACGGCCCGAGGCTCGGCGGCGCGGGGCGGCGGAGGCGCTGGTGCGGGCGTGTCTGGACCGGGCGCGGGAGCTGGGCCTGGAGCGGATCGTGATCTCCAGCCAGCAGAAGATGGCCGCCGCGCACCGGCTGTACGGGCGGCTGGGTTTCGTACGGGCCCCGGAGCGGGACTGGGAGCCGGTACCGGGGATCACCCTGTGGGCGTTCACCGTGGAGGTGTGAGGGCGAGGCGGGACGCGGCTCCCGACCAGTCACGCTGATTCGCCGGAGAGCAGCCACCGCCAGCGTCGGCGCTCCGTGACGAGGGTGATGACGGCCATCAGGGTCACCGGGCCCGCCGCCCACGCGGGCCAGGCCAGCCACGAGGAAGCCACGGCCGCGGCGAGTTGGAGAAGCACCAGAAGGATCGTGACCCAGCCCGGTACCGCGATGATCACCTTCGCCTTGTCTCCCGGGGTGGAGAAGCACGTGGGAAGGCCGATCAGAAGCACCACGGACAGGGCGGCAAGCAGCCACGAGTGGCCGGACAGCGCCCAGGGAGTCGCCACCCAGGCGACGAGTTCCACCGCGAAGCGCAGAACGGACGCGGTGCGGTCGTCGGGTCGCGTCGAAATCGTATCCCCAGCAGCGTCGATCACCTGCGGACGATCTCACGGCCCGCGCCCGACGGCCAAGAGCCGGGGCGCCGATGCTCTGAGGGTCCCGAGGGCCCCTGATCCGGTAGGTCGGGGGAGCCGGGCCCCGCTGCTCACACAGCGGAACCGGCCCAAGACCTTCGTGGAACTTCTAGTTGTTCTCGCACTTCTTGGTGTCCTTGTTGATGTCGATAATCTCGTTGATGTGCCCGAATTTGTACTTTCCTTGGGTCATTCCCTGGAAAGTGACGCACTTGTACATGGGCGTCGATCCGTCGTTGTAAAACACGAAGGCAGCGGTGATGCGCGTGCCTCCCAGGCAGTGGTTGTTGTAGTACACCGTGGTGGTCGTCCAGCCGGTCTTCCACGAGAAGTTGACCCGCGCATTGGACTCATTGCACTTGATGCTGTCCTTCCCCGACTTGGGCGGGGCGGCCTGTGCCGCCGATGCGGTCGGGGCGGGCGCCGCGAATGCCGGGGCGGACATCAGACCGAAGGTGAGGCCGGCGGCGGCGAGGGTGGCTCCGGCGGATATGAGAGTGCGCATCAATTCCCCCAAGGGTGGTCGCACATCACTACACGAGTGATCGTTCCAGGGTGGTCGCGATCACTAAAGGCTCCCGGCCCAGCGGGCGTCAAGCCCCGCGTCTGCCGGGGCATGTTGGTGTCACCGGGCGAAGGCCCGGTCCTCTGCGATGGGTCGCAGAGGACCGGGATTTCCCTGCGTCAGCTGCCGCACGTCGTGCAGGTACTGCCGGGACCTACGCCGTGTTTCCGGTGGGCACGGCGACGCCCTTATAAGTCCACTGCCCGAGGTTGTGCCAGCGGCCGTTGCTGAAGACCTTGTTCGGAAATTCTCGTTCGATCAGGATCCCGCCAGGGCGTCCGTCCGGGTGGAAGCCGACGGCCGACATCTTGATGATCTTGGGCACGGTACGGGGGCCTTCGTAGATCGGCGTCACCTGGTAGCGCACCACCTGCCCGTCGTCGACGATGGCGTCCCTCACCTGGGTCTCCAGGGTTTTCATGTCGTTGTTGAACCCCTCGTCGTCCCTGACCGGGGCGTTGGCGGGCCGGGAGCAGGTCACCAGGTTCGCGAGGTCCTTCCCGTCGCCGCTGAGCTGATTGCCCAGCAGATGGCAGTTGTTGACCCGCGCGCTGGGTGTGAGCCCCAGATGGGCAGTTGTTTTGACGGCCCAGTAGTACCCGGGCGGCCTGATCTCCTTCGTGACGTCTGACCCTTTATTGGCCGCCAGGTAGGCGGCGTCGAGGCAGAGGTCCACGCCGGTGGCACGGTTTCCGTGGGCGGCGTCACGAGGCTTGGGAGGCACCCGTTCGACGCTGCCGTTCCGGCAGTCTTCCCGGCGCGGCGGGTCTTCCTTGCGGTTGTCGGCCAGGTCTTTGGTGTTCTTGTCCAGGAGTGCGCGGGCCTGGAGCAGGACGGTCTGGGCCCGTTCGACCCGGCTGCGGTACTCGGGCAGCTTCTTACTGATGTCCTTCACCGTTTCGACGAGCTTGTGGCCCTTCCGGAAGACGGTGATCACGCTGCTGAAGTTGGCGGCGGTCATCAGGCAGCTTTGGACGTCGCCGGTGGTGAAACACTTCTCAGCGTCCTTGGCACCCAGGATGTCGAGGAGGATTCCTGCGCCGTTCTGCTTGAGCCAGCCGACCAGGTCCATGTCGACCAGCAGCTTGGCCTCGCGGTACTCCTGAACGAACTGCTCGCCACGTTCCCTCCGCAGCACGTCTTCGTCCCGCAGTTCTTGCAGGGCGTGGGCCGGGCTGCCCTGGTAGCGCCACGTCTCGTCGTCGTGCTCGAAGACGGCGTTGTGGTCGGTGGACAGACCATAGAGGTGATCGTCGCTGACGACGAAGGTGGTGCCGGGACTGCCGATGTGCTTCCACGGCTTGTCCTTGCCGTCGTACTGGAAGACGTGGCCATCGGTGGGACTGGTGGCGAACAGGCCCGCGCCGCCCGCGTACAGGCTCTGCGCCGGGCCACCGATCTTCTTCCAACTGGTGCCCTTGCCCGTCCACTCGAAGACGGCGGAGCCGTCGGCGGCCAGGCCGTAGAAGTGATCGTCGCTGACGGCGAAGTCCGCCCCGGCGTCGCCGATCTGGCTCCAGCGGTCGGGTTTGCCGTCGTAGCGGTAGACCTTGCCGGTGTCGAGGCGGGTGGCGAACAGACCCGCGCTCCCGGCGTACAGGCTCTGCGCCGGGCCGCCGATCTTCTTCCAGTCGGTGCCCTTGCCCGTCCACTCGAAGACGGCGGAGTGGTCGGCGGTCAGGCGGTAGACGTGTTCACCGGTGACTTCGATGTCGGCGGATGCCTCACCGATCTCGGTCCACGCATCCGGCTTGCCACCGTACTCATAGACCTTGGCGGTGTCGGGGTTGAGGGTGAAGACACCCGCCCGGCCCGCGTGGACGGTCTCGGCGGGGCCGCCGATCCTGGTCCAGGTGGTGCCGTCCTCCCGTTTCCACACACTGTCGTGATCAGGGGCCAGGGCGTACAGATCGCCGTCGGCCGTCACCGACATCTCGTTCTTGGCGACCTCGGGGGCGCTGTCCGCGCCCTGGGCGTTCGCGTCCGTCGGCGGGACTTCCTCCTCGGCCGACGCGGATTCCTCCGGCGTCGGGGGCGCGGTGGGATCCGAGGCCGGTGGCGCGGTGGGATCCGCGGGCGTCGGCTGGGTGGGGGGCGGCTCGGCCGCGGTCTTCACCGGGGCGCCCAGCGCGGTCCAGCCGGTGCCGTCGCCGCTCCATCGGTGGACGGCGGTGCCGTCCGGGGCCAGGCCGTAGACGCCGCGGCCGCCGACGGCGAACGTGGCGCCCGGCCCGCCGGTCTCGGTCCAGCGGTCCGGTGTGCCGTCGTAGCGGAACAGCTTTCCCGTGTCGGGGTTGGTGGCGAAGAGACCGGCACCACCGACGTGGATGTTCTTGGCGGCGCCGCCGATCTTGGTCCAGGTGCGGTTGTCCGGAGACCATTCGTTCACGGCGGTGCCGTCGGGGGTGATGCCGTAGACGCGGTCCGCCCCGACTGCGAACGCGGCGCCCGGCCCGCCGATCTCGGTCCACTGCTTTGGGGTGCCGTCGTACCGGAACAGGTTCCCCGTGTCGGGGTTGGTGGCGAACAGGCCGAGCTTGCCCGCGTAGATGTTCTTGGCGGGATCGCCGATCTTGGTCCAGGTGCGGTTGTCCGGTGACCACTGGTTCACGGCGGTGCCGTCGGGGGTGATGGCGTAGACGTGGTCTGCGCCTACGGCGAAGGTGGCTCCCGGTCCGCCTATCTCCGTCCACTGGTCCGGTGTGCCGTCGTACCGGAACAGGTTCCCGGTGTCCGGATTGGTCGCGAACAGACCGGCGCCGCCCACGTAGATGTCCTTGGTGCGGCCGCCGATCCGGTTCCAGGCTGCGGCGTCACCCTGTCGTTCGTAGACCGCGGAGTGGTCGGCGGCCAGCGCGTAGACGCGGTCCGCGTCCGCCACGACCGAGGTCAGGGGCACGGCTTGGGGCGGCTCATCGGCGCGGGCGGGTGCCGCGGTGAGCAGGCTCGCGACGACGGCCCCGGCCAGTAAGGCGCCGATGCGCCGCAGCGCGGTCGGCCGACCGCGGCCCCGGTGCGGGAGAGAAGACATGTGACCTCCAGAGAGGAGAAAGGAAGCGAAGAGAGCGAGAGTCAGCGGGCGGCGGGGGCGCCGATACGGGCCCAGGCCGTGCCGTGGCCGGTCCACTGATAGACCGCGCCGCGGTCCGGGGAGAGGCCGTAGAGGCGGTTGCCCACGACGGCGAAGGTGGTTCCGGGGCCGCCGACCTTGGTCCAGGACCGGGGGCGGTTCTCGTACGCGTAGATCCGGCCGGTGTCGGGATCGGTGGCGAAGAGACCGGCGCCGCCGCCGTAGATCTCCCCGGCCGGTCCGCCGACGCGCTTCCAGCTCGTGCCGTACCCACTCCACTGATAGACCGCGCCGCGGTCCGGGGACAGGCCGTACAGCCGGTTCCCGGCGATCGCGAAGGAGCCTCCCGGCCCGCCGATCCGGCTCCACTGGCCGGGCCTGGCGCCGTACCGGTAGAGGTCACCGGTGTCGGGGTCGGTGGCGAACAGGCCGAGCTTGCCCGCGTAGATGTCCTCGGCGGGCCCGCCGATACGTGTCCAGGCGGTGCCCCGGCCGGTCCACTGATAGACCGCGCTGTGGTCGGGGGACAGACCGTAGAGGCGGTTGCTGGTGACGGCGAAGGTGGCGCCGGGGCCGCCGATCCGGGTCCAGGAGTCGGGGCGGCCGTTGTACTTGTAGATCCGCCCGTTGTCCGGGTTGGTGGCGAACAGCCCCAGCTCGCCCGCGTAGATCTCCCCGGCCGGACCGCCGATGCGCCGCCAGCCGCCCTGGCCGCCGCGCCACTCGTACACCGCGCTGTGGTCCGCGGCGAGGGCGTAGAGCCGGCTGTGGCCGGCTAGGGAGACGAGGGCGGTCGTGGCACCGGTCCGGGGCTTGGCGGGCGCCGGCTTGCGGTTGGGCGGAGTGGCCTTGGACGGGGCGGCCTTGGGCGGCCGGGCCGTGGCGCTCGGGGCGGGCGTACGGGAGGGGGCCGTCGGAGTCCGTGAGGCCTTCGGGGCCGGCGGGGCCGATGAGGCTGGAGTGTCGACGACATGGAGGTAGCGGCGGGCGGTGTAACTGTTGAGCGGATGCCCGGCGAGCCGCCCGGACGTGAGGCTCCCGATGTCCTTGCTGGTGGGCCGGGAGCGGCTGCTCTGCTGGTAGTAGCTGAAGGTGCCGCGCTTCTGGTCGATCCAGCCGCCGAAGATCACCGCATGCTGGGGGGAGTTGAGGATGTCGCCGGGCTTCAGGTCGGCGATGCGGATGGCCGTCGACACGCTGGGCAGGGAGTGGGTCGACAGGCTGCTCCTGAGCTGCCAGGCCATCGACACATACCCCGAGCAGTCCTGCCGATAGGACCTCCCGGTGGCCTCGTCCGGCCACCAGCTGAACGGCGCGCTGGTGCCGTTGGCGCTGTAGGGCACCTTGCGCTCCACCCAGGCCTGGGCGCGCTGGATGATCTGCCGGCGGGTCACCCTGACCCCCGGGACGGCGTCACCCCCGGGACGCCCGGTTGCGGTGACCGTCTGAGAGGTGGCCCGGACACTGTCGGCCTGGACGGGAACGGATGCCACGGCGGTGGCGGCGAGCGCGGCACCGATCAGGCCGTACGCGCCGCGCAGCGCCACTGTGCGGAAGGGGGAACGGGACAACGGTGTCTCCTCCGGTGAGTCATGGAATGTGGAGACCACCGTGCTGATCGGAGGAGTTGGCCACCCGGCGGCAGCGACGACGTCGCAGGTCGGGGGGGTGACGGACGATGGACAACGCCATTTGTCCACGGACAAAGGCCCCCGCTCCCGGGATCTGCGGATGTCCGGGAGCGGGGGCCTTGGTGGGGTCAGTTGGTGTTGTTGGCGTGGGTCAGGGTCTCCCAGGCCACGAAGAGGTTGTTGGTGCCGGCCGGGCGCTGCTGCTCCGTGAGCTTCTGGGTGTTGTCCATGGGGTAGCCGAGGCGGTTGTGCAGGGCGTTGAACCCGACCTCGGTGATCGGGCCAAGGCCGCGCTTGACCGTCCCGCCGCACAGCCAGGAGGGCGGGGCCGTGCCCAGCTCGTACTTGGACTGGAAGCCCAGCGCCTGGCGGAGGCGTTCGCCGACCTGGGGGTAAAGGTCCTCACCCTGGATGCGCGAGGTCTCCGCGATATGCGAGATGGCGGAGATGCCGTATCCGGTGTGGGTGAAGTCCCGGCAGGTCTCCTGGGTCAGCCCGGTCACGAACGTGGACTGGCCCTGCCAGTACTTGACGATCTTGTCCTTGGTGTCCAGGCCGCTGCCCGGCACGGTCTTGGGCAGCGCGCCGTCGGATTCGAGGTAGACGTACGCCTGGGTGCGGTTCAGATAGCGGGCGACCGCCTTGTCGTAGCTGGTGCGGTCGTCGAGAAAGACGGAGATGCCGACGGCGGCCTCCATCATGGACAGCTCCCAGTTGCCGTTGCTGTTGGAGCCGTTGATGACCTTGGGGAGGTAGACGTTGCGCAGCATCGTCGCGAAGCGGTTGACGTTCGGCCAGCTGGTGTAGGTGTAGCGGATGATCTCCGCGGCGCGCGGCCACACGGATCCGGCCCAGCCGGTCTGGAGGGGTGCGTTGCTGTTGGTGTGGTCCTTGATCGTGGCCGACCAGGCGTCCATGATCTCGATCGCCTTCTTCGCGTAGCGATCGTCGCGGGTGACGTACCAGGCGAGCGCATGGGTGTACGCGGCGATGGCGTCCTGCCGCTCATCGGTGCAACCGTAGTTGGGGTCGGAATACGGGCCGCATTCCACCACTGCCCGCGGCTTAGGCGTGTACGACAGCGAGCCGTACTTGCTCGCCATCATCTGGTCGTACGCACCTTTCCACGGCGCCGCGCCCGCCTGCACCTTGCCTCGTATGAAGTCGAGTTGGGAGCTGCCGACCAGGACACCGGGGTGGGTGAACGCGGCCTGGGCCCGGGGCTGGGCCTGAGTCTGCGCCTGGGTCTGGGCCTGCGCCGGGCCGACCAGGGCCCCGGCCAGGCAGGCGGCTGACAGGGCGGCGGCGGTCAGCGTGAGGACCTTTCGGTTGTGAGGGGTTCGCGGGTGGGTCGATCGGTCAGGAGTTGCAGGCATGGGGGGGTTCCCTTCCGGCGGCAGATGCCCGGGCATCTGTTTGTGGACCCGAATCCCGATCACATATGTGATGAGTGGGCGCGGGGAGAAGATAGGTATAGACCAAGCCGCCGTCAAGAGACCTGACACCCACCGCCGGTGGCCATACGATGCGTTCACCCGACCACACCTCTCCCTCACGGCGGCGTCCATGAGCAACGCGTACTCGCCCATCCCCGAGCTCAACCTCCTCAAGGAGTTCGACGACAAGTTCGGGGCGGAGGGCTACGCCGACGGCTTCGAACTGCGCGACTACGACGACAAGAAGTGGCTCGACGGCTGGCTGCGCGATCCCGAGAACCCCGACCGTGCGGAGTTCTTCGCCGGTCTGATCCCCTTCGCGGATGCCACCGGCAGTGGTTCGGTCTACGCGCTGTGGCGGTGCGACGACCGGGCCGACCTCGCCGACCTCCCCGTCGTGTTCCTCGGCGACGAGGGCGACGTCTGGGTCCATGCGAGCAACCTACGAGAGCTGTTCCGGCTGCTTCCCATCGAACGCGACATGGCGTACGAGGACGAGGACCTGGACGAGCTCTTCCCCGCGCGTCAGGAATACCTCGCCTGGCTGAACCGGAACTTCGGCCTCGCCCCGCCCGACGAAGACGAGGAAGAGGCCCTGTTCAAGGCCGCCATGGAGACATTCGCCCGGCAGTTCGGCACATGGCTGGGGCGGTTCACGGGCGAAGAGGCGGTCGAGGACATGCTCCGGATATCGCTCTGAGGTTTCAACCGCTCAGAGCGTCAAAGAGACGCGCGCCGGCCGAGCCAGCCGCGTTCGCGCAGGGCGGCGGTGAAAGCCGCGTACGACTCGTCGAGCGCCGCGCGTTCCGTTTCGTCCGGCTCGATGTCCCGGCCCGTACGGACCATCGCCGCGGCGCTCGCCGCGAGGTCGGGGTGGAGCGTGCCGGAGGCGGCGAGAAGCGCGGCGCCGAAGGCGGTTTCGGCGTGGTCGGCGACGCGTAGGGGCATGCCGAGGGCGGTGGCACGGATGCGGGTCCACAGGGCGCTGCGGCTGCTGCCGCCCGCGGCCCATAGGGGTCCCTCGACGGATACGCCCAACTCCCGTACGCGCTCGATGGCGAGGCGTTCCAGGAAGGCGACGCCCTCCAGCTCGGCGCGGTGGCGGTCGGCCTCGTCGGCCGGGGTGCCGAGGAGGAAGCCGCGGGCCTCACCGCTGACGAAGGGGAAGCGCTCGCCGTCGCGGCGCAGGGGGTAGGCGACCACGGACGCGGGGCCGCGGGCGGCCGCGGCGCGGTCGAGGGCGGGGAGTCGGTCGGCGGGGACGTGTGCGAGGGCTTCGCCGCCGGTGTTGGACGCGCCGCCCGGCAGCCACCAGCCGTCGGGGTGGCGATGGCTGTAGAGCGCGCCGGTCGGGTCGGTGACCAGCTCGCGGGTCACGCCCTTGAGGACGTACGTGGTGCCGAGTACGCCCACGAACTGGCCCGGCCGGACGGCCCCGGTGGCGATCTGCCCGGCGCATCCGTCCGTCATCGCGAGCCGGACCGAGCAGCCGGCCGGCAGCCCCGTCTCGTCCGCGGCGACCGCGCACACCGTGCCCACCTCGGTGGCGGGGGCCTGTACGGGCGGCAGCCACTGCGGCGGTACGCCCAGCGCGTCCAGGACCTCGGCGGGCCATTCGCCGACGCGGGCGTCGTAGCCGGTCTTGAGGGCGTGGCTCCAGTCGGTGGCGACCGGGCCGCCGGTGAGCCGCCAGGCGATGAGGTCGGGGGTGTGGAGAAGGTGGCGGGTCGCCGCGCGGTCGGGGGCGTCCTCCCCCGCCAGCCACGCGATGCGGCCCAGGGCCGCCGTCGGGCCGACCGAGAGGCCGAGGGCCTGCCAGCGGGGGGCGCCGATGCGCTGGGCCTGGGCGTTGAGTTCGGCCGCGCGGCGGTCGTCGTACATCAGGGCCGGGCCGAGCGGTTCACCCGCGGCATCGGCCAGGACGACCGTGCCGGAGGTCGCCGACGTGGCGACGGCCACGACCTCCCGGCCGCCCGCCGGGAGCGCCGCGGTCGCCTGCCGCAGGGCGGCGGCGACGGCGGGCCACCAGGCGCGGGCGTCCTGCTCGCTGTGGCCGCCCGCGGCGCGGCGCGGTGGGGGCAGCGGCTCGCGGGCCTCCGCACGGACCTGTCCCTGTGCATCGACGCACACCACACGGACCGCCGCCGTGGCGATGTCGATGCCCGCCACGACCTCCGGGGAGGACAACGAGGACGACGTTGTACTCATAGGGGTCGGCTCCTTCGGTGCGCAGCGCGGCCGTACAGCGGCCGTACAACGGTGGGCCTTGGGGGCTCCCCGGTGCGCCCAAGGCCCACCAGCCTCATATGCGAAGTGAAGTTAACACGAATGACGTTAAGAGCGCGCCCCCGTCGCCCCCGTAGCCCGCGCCGCCCCCGTCACCCCCGCCACCTTCGCCGACCTCACATCCGTACGCTCCCGCAGCTCCGCCAGCAGCCCCGCGTCCACCCCGTCGTCGACCACCAGATGGTCGAAATCGTCGACCGGGCACAGCCGGTGCAGAGCCGTGCGCCGGGTCTTCGACGCGTCCATGAGGAGCACCTTGCGGCTGCCGGCCGCGAGCATGGCGCGCTTCACGAGGACCACGTCCTGCTCCTGGTGGTAGGTGGTGTGCGCGTCCACCGCCGAGGTGGAGACCAGCACCATGTCCACCGACAGCGCCTCGATCGCCGCCACGCAGGGCACGCCGAGGAAGGAGTCGTGGGTGTGCGAGTACTCCCCGCCCAGGCCGATCAGCCGGGTCTGCGGCACCCCGGCGAAGACCTCCTCCACGCGCCGGGCGTTGGTCACCACGGTCAGCGGGGCGGCGTCGACCAGGAGCCGGGCCAGGGCGAGGGCGGTCGTGGAGTCGTCCAGCATGATCGACATGCCGGGCTCGACCAGCTCCGCGGCGGCCACGGCCACCGCCTCCTTCTCGGCACGGTTCACGCCCATCCGGTAGTCCAGGCTGGACTCGAAGACCGAGGACGGCAGCGCGGAGACCCCGCCCCGGAACTTGCGCACCACGCCGAGCCTGGCCAGCTCGTCCAGGTCCCGGTGCACGGTCATCAGGCTGACGCCGGTCAGCTCGGCGAGCTCGGCCGCGGTTGCGGTGGAGTGCGCGAGCACGTACTCGGTGATGGTCTGCCTGCGTGCGGACTGGGAGCGGGGCGGGACGTCGGACGCGCCGGTCGTGGTCATGAGCCGGATTCTCCCCCACGGGTCGTGGCTCCATCCCCCGTCGGCACGTTCAGCGAACGCAGCGCCGTCCGCTCCCCCGCCACCTCGATCTCGCTCACCGCCGCGTTGTCCAGCCGCGGGAACACCTGCCGGTAGCGGCCGACGGGGATGCCCAGCAGCGCGCACAGCGCCATCCGCAGCAGGGAGTTGTGCGCCACGACGAGCACCGTGCGGTCCGGGTGCGCGGCGGCCAGGCCGCGCAGGGCGGCCGCGGCGCGGGCCGCCGCGGCGGCGGGCGGCTCCGAGCCGGGGAAGGCGCCCGCTTCCGCGTCCGCCCGGAAGGCCCGTACGGCCGCCGGGTCCTCCGCCTCCATCTCGGCGATGGTGCGGCCCTCGCCCCAGCCGAAGTCGATCTCGCGCAGATCCTCGACGACCTCGGGGACGAGCCCGAGCGCGTCGGCGGCCGGGCGTGCGGTCAGCCGGGCCCGGCTCAGCGGGGAGCAGGCGACCACGTGTACGTCGCGTCCGCTCACCCAATGGGCGAGCGCTTCCGCTTGCCGGAATCCTCGTTCCGTCAGGGCCACGTCGGAGATCCCCGCATACCGGTTCTCCGCGTGCCACACCGTCTCGCCGTGGCGAACGAGCAGTAGACGAGCCGTCACAGGACGCTTCCTCTCCTCAGCCTGTATGACGCGCGGACCATTGCTTTGTCACGTCAACGATGTTAAATCTAGCGTCGCCTCTGTGATGGAACGCCGAAGAAAGGCCACCCATGCGCGTCCTCGCCGCCGGAGACCACTTCGTACGCCCCGACCTCATCATCGCCGCGCTCCGCGACGAGCCGGGGCTGGCGGACGTCGATGTCGCCGAGCTGACGCTGCCGTGGCCACACGAGCCGTTCGGCCCCGTGGGCGGCCCGGAGAGCCGGGTGATCGAGGCCAGTGGCACCGAGGAGCAGGTGATCGAGGCGCTGGCGGGGGCGGAGGTCTGTGTGACGCAGATGGCGCCGTTCACCGCCGGGGTCTTCGCCGCCCGCCCCGAGCTGCGCATGGTCGCGGTCTCCCGCGGCGGCCCGGTCAACGTCGACCTGCCCGCCGCCACCCGCGCGGGCGTCGCCGTCAGCTTCGCGCCCGGCCGTAACGCCACCGCCGCCGCCGAATTCGCGATCGGCATGATGCTCGCCGCGATGCGCCGCATCCCGACCGCCGACGCCGAGCTGCGCGCGGGCCGCTGGCGCGGGGACTTCTACGCGTACGAGGAGGGCGGCATCGAGCTGGACGGCGCGACCGTCGGCCTGGTCGGCTACGGGGCCATCGGCCGGATCGTCGCCCGGGTGCTGCGCGCGTTCGGCGCCCGGGTGCTGATCGCCGACCCGTACACCGACCCCGAGACCGCCCGCGCGGACGGCGTCGAACCGGTCGAGCTGGACGAACTCCTCGCCCGCAGCTCCGTGGTGAGCCTGCACGCCCGGCTCACCCCCGAGACCAAGGGGCTCATCGACGCCGACCGGATCGCCCGGATGCGGCCCGGTGCGGTCCTGGTGAACACCGCGCGCGGCGGCCTGCTGGACTACGCGCCGCTGCCGGAGGCGCTGCGCACCGGCCGGCTCGGGGCCCTCGCCCTCGACGTGTACGACCTCGAACCGCCGCCCGCCGACTGGCCGCTGCACTCCGCGCCCAATGTCGTCACCACCCCGCACCTCGCCGGCGCCACCCGGCAGACCGCCCACCGCGCGGCCGCCATCACCGCCGCCGAGGTCGGCCGCTACGCGCGCGGCGAAAAGCTCGCCCACCCCGCGAACTAGCGCCATCATCAGCCCAGCCGCCTCGCAAACCAGCGCCCGGCCCAGCCCTCATCAGCCCAGCCCCCGCCCCACAGTCGATGCCCCCAAGGAGGGCCGTACGCATGAGCATCGTCCTCGGAGTCGACGTCGGCACCTCCGTCACCAAGGCCGTCGCCTTCGGCCGCGACGGCCGGTCCCTGGCCGCCGCGAGCCGCCCCAGCCGACTGGACCGCCTGCCCGGCGGGCGGGTCGAGCAGGACCTGGAGGACGTGCTGCGCACGGTCGCCGAGGTGGTCCGCGAGGTGACCGCCGCCCTGGCCGCCGGCGGCCTGGCGGCCCCGGTCGCGCTCGCGCTCACCGGGCAGGGCGACGGGCTGTGGCTGCGCGACGCGGCGGGCCGGGCGGTGCGCCCGCCGATCTCGTGGATGGACGGCCGGGCGAACGACACCGTGACCCGCTGGGGCGAGGACGGCACCATCCGCGAGCTCTACCGGCTCACCGGCTCCGGGGTGTTCCCCGGCTGCCATGCGCCGCTGCTGCGCTGGCTGGCCGACCACGAACCGGAGGCGCTGGCGCGCGCCGAGGTCGCGGGCTACTGCGTGGACGCGGTGGCGCAGCGGCTCACCGGCGTCATCGGCGTGGACGCCTCGGACGCGTCGATGCCCTTCCTGGACGTGACCACGCGCGAGTATGTCCCCAAAGCCCTGGAAGCGTGCGGAATCGCCGAATACGCCCGGCTGTTGCCGCCGCCCGCCGCGCCCGGCACCGTACGGCGACTGGACGAGGCGGGCGCGGAACTGCTCGGGCTGCCGGCCGGACTGCCCGTCACGGCGGGCCCGTACGACCTTCCGGCCTGCGCGATCGGCAGCGGGGTCGAGGAGGTCGGCGACGGCCTGCTGATCGTCGGCACCACGCTGGCCAGCCAAGTCCTCACCGACAGCGCCCGGATCGACCCGGCCGCCGACCCGGCGGGCATGTGGCTGTGCGTACCCGACCGGGACCGCTGGCTGCGCGGTATGCCCGCCATGGTGGGCACGGCGGCCCTGGAGTGGGTCCTGGAGTTCGCCGGGGCCACCACCGCCGACCTGGACGCCCTGCTCGCCGCGAGCCCGCCAGGGGCGCGCGGGGTGACCGCGCTGCCCTTCCTGTCCGACGCGGGCGAGCG
The DNA here is from genome assembly GCF_053599555.1 of Streptomyces sp. NPDC000941. Taxonomy (NCBI): domain Bacteria; kingdom Bacillati; phylum Actinomycetota; class Actinomycetes; order Kitasatosporales; family Streptomycetaceae; genus Streptomyces; species Streptomyces sp. NPDC000941. Next base: position 19,746 of record NZ_JBSFMM010000111.1, on the reverse strand, counting down.
CGCCCCGTTCGTGGAGCCCGCCGCGCGCGGCCGGTTGGACGGGCTGACCCTCGCGACGACACGCGCGGACGCCGTACGGGCCGTCTGCGAGGCCGTGGCGTACGCGGCCCGGCACTGCCTGGAGGCCGCGGGGCTGACGGCGAGCCTCGCGGCATGCGGGGGCGGCACCCGATCCGCCGCCTGGACCCAGCTGTTCGCGGACGTCCTCGGCCGGCCGGTGCGCATCCCCGACGAGCCCGAGGTGGGGGCGCGCGGCGCGGTCGCGGTCGCCTGGCGGGCGCTCGGCGACCCGGTGGACGCGTCACAATGGCGAGCCGATTCGCGTACTGTCGTACCGGACGCAGACCGCGCCGAGGCATACGAGCGCGGCTACGCGGACTACCGGGCCAGGCTGGCCCGTACCCTCGCGGAGTGGCGGGCAACGACGCCCGCTTAGAGTTCCACCCGGAGTTCGACCCGGCGCCGCGCCGGACCCGATGACGAGCCCTTGCCGGGCCGTGTCGGGCTCGCGCGCGGCCGCCCGCGAACCCGTGCCTGACCCTCGCCAGGACCGCCCCAGGGCCCGCGCAAGGCCCGCCTCAGGCCCGCGTACGGTCTGCCTCGGGCCCGCGTACGGCTCGCGCCAAGTGCGCGCCAAGTCCGGCACGGAATAGCACATTCGTACGAAACACTCCACCTCGCGACACAACATGTGGGGGCGCGTGCGCTCGCCACCACAAGATGTATGCTCATGCTCGCTGTCGCCGCAGGGGAATCCGGTGGGAATCCGGAACTGTCCCGCAATGGTGTACGCGTACGCTTTTGCGTACCCGCAAGTCCGAGGACCTGCCGACAGCCGTCTCATACGTCCGGGCCTCGCGGGTTGGGCCGGTGGACGCTGCGCGGTATGCCGTCCGCTGTTTCGGCATGCCCGTACGCGCCCATCGCTCACCGCCCCGCAAGGCCCCTAGCCGAGCGAGGGAGAGCACTTCAGTGACCATCGCGCCAGCCGATCCGGTTTCAGAGGCAGCGGCTATTCAGGGAGCGGACGACGCGCCCGGGACCGCCCTGCTGCGGACCCTGACGGCGCTCACCGCCGACCTGCCCGCCACCGACCCCGGCAAGGTCGCGGCCGCCGCCCTGCGCGGCCGCCATCCCGGTTCGGACGAGGCGGAGTTGCGCACTCTCGCGACCGAAGCGGCGGCCGGGCTGATCGCCGAGGAGCCGGAGTACTCGAAGCTCGCCGCGCGGCTGCTGACCCTCGCCGTCGCCGAGGAGGCGGCCGGGCAGGGCGCGGTCTCCTTCTCCGCCTCGGTGGCCGTGGGGCACCGCGAGGGCCTGATCGCGGACGGCACGGCCGAGTTCGTGACCGCCCACGCCGCCCGCCTGAACGCCCTGGTCGACAAGGCGCTTGCCGACGGCGCCGACGACCGCTTCGGCTACTTCGGGCTGCGCACGCTGCACAGCCGCTATCTGCTCCGCCACCCGATCACCCGCCAGGTGATCGAGACCCCGCAGCACTTCCTGCTGCGGGTGGCCTGCGGGCTGGCCGAGGACCACTCGGAGCGGGCGCTCGACGACGTCGCCGAGCTGTACCGGCTCACCAGCACGCTGTCCTACCTGCCCAGCTCCCCCACCCTGTTCAACTCCGGCACCCGGCACCCGCAGATGTCGTCCTGCTATCTGCTGGACTCGCCGCTGGACGAACTGGACTCGATCTACAACCGCTACCACCAGGTCGCGCGGCTCTCCAAGCACGCGGGCGGCATCGGCCTGTCGTACTCACGCATCCGCGCCCGCGGTTCGCTGATCCGCGGCACCAACGGGCACTCCAACGGCATCGTGCCGTTCCTGCGCACGCTCGACGCCTCCGTCGCCGCCGTCAACCAGGGCGGCCGGCGCAAGGGCGCGGCCTGTGTGTACCTGGAGACCTGGCACGCGGACATCGAGGAGTTCCTGGAGCTGCGGGACAACACGGGCGAAGAGGCCCGCCGCACCCACAACCTCAACATCGCACACTGGATCCCGGACGAGTTCATGCGCCGGGTCGAGGCCGACGCCGACTGGTCGCTGTTCTCGCCGGCCGACGCGCCTGCGCTGGTCGACCTGTGGGGCGACGAGTTCGACGCCGCGTACCGGAAGGCCGAGGCGGAGGGTCGTGCCGTCAAGACCGTCCCGGCGCGCCAGCTGTACGCCCGGATGATGCGCACCCTCGCGCAGACCGGCAACGGCTGGATGACCTTCAAGGACGCCGCCAACCGCACCGCCAACCAGACCGCCGAGCCCGGCCGGGTCGTGCACTCCTCCAACCTGTGCACCGAGATCCTGGAGGTCACGGACGACGGCGAGACGGCCGTCTGCAACCTGGGGTCGGTCAACCTGGCCGCGCACCTGGGCGAGGACGGTCAGATGGACTGGGAGCGGCTGGACGCGACCGTCCGTACCGCCGTCACCTTCCTCGACCGTGTGGTGGACATCAACTTCTACCCCACCCAGGAAGCCGGGGCGTCCAACTCCCGCTGGCGGCCGGTGGGTCTGGGCCTGATGGGCCTCCAGGACGTCTTCTTCCGGCTGCGGATGCCCTTCGACTCGCCCGAGGCGCAAGCGCTGTCCACCCGGATCTCCGAGCGCATCATGCTCGCGGCGTACGAGGCGTCCTGCGCGCTCGCCGAGCGCCACGGCCCGCACCCGGCCTGGTCCGCCACCCGCACCGCGCGCGGTGTGCTGCACCCGGACCACTACACGGACGCGGTGGCGACCTGGCCCGAGCGGTGGGCGGCGCTGCGCGAGCGGATGGCCAAGTCGGGCATGCGGAACTCGCTCCTGCTGGCCATCGCCCCGACCGCGACGATCGCCTCGATCGCGGGCGTGTACGAGTGCATCGAGCCGCAGGTCTCCAACCTCTTCAAGCGCGAAACGCTCAGCGGTGAGTTCCTTCAGGTCAACTCCTACCTGGTGAACGACCTCAAGAAGCTCGGCGTATGGGACACCCAGAGCCGTGAGGCGCTGCGCGAGTCCAACGGCTCGGTCCAGGACTTCTCCTGGGTGCCCGAGGACGTACGGCAGCTGTACCGGACCGCGTGGGAGGTCCCGCAGCGCGCCCTGATCGACATGGCCGCCGCCCGCACCCCGTACCTCGACCAGAGCCAGTCGCTGAACCTCTTCATGGCCTCGCCGACCATCGGCAAGCTCAGCTCGATGTACGCGTACGCCTGGAAGCGCGGCATCAAGACCACGTACTACCTGCGCTCGCGCCCGGCGACCCGGATCGCTCAGTCGGCCCGCGCCGCCGCCCCCGCCACCATCCCCGTACAGCAGGTGCCCGCCGACCCCGAGGTCATCGCCTGCTCCCTGGAAAACCCCGAGTCCTGCGAGGCCTGCCAGTGACCACCGCCCCCGAACGCGTCAAGAACCTCCTGGACCCGGGGTTCGAGCTGACCCTGCGGCCGATGCGGTACCCGGACTTCTACGACCGCTACCGCGACGCGATCAAGAACACCTGGACCGTGGAGGAGGTCGACCTCCACTCGGACGTCGCCGACCTCGCCAAGCTCTCCCCCGGCGAGCAGCACATGATCGGCCGCCTGGTCGCCTTCTTCGCGACCGGTGACTCGATCGTCTCGAACAACCTGGTGCTGACCCTCTACAAGCACATCAACTCGCCCGAGGCGCGGCTGTATCTGTCCCGGCAGCTCTTCGAGGAGGCCGTGCACGTCCAGTTCTATCTGACGCTGCTGGACACCTACCTCCCCGACCCGGACGACCGGGCCGCCGCGTTCGCCGCGGTGGAGAACATCCCGTCCATCAGGGAGAAGGCGGAGTTCTGCTTCCGCTGGATCGACTCGGTCGACAAGATCGACCGGCTGGAGACCAAGGACGACCGCCGCCGGTTCCTCCTCAACCTGATCTGCTTCGCGGCGTGCATCGAGGGCCTGTTCTTCTACGGCGCCTTCGCCTACGTCTACTGGTTCCGCTCCCGCGGCCTGCTGCACGGCCTGGCGACGGGCACCAACTGGGTGTTCCGCGACGAGACCATGCATATGAACTTCGCGTTCCAGGTGGTGGACACGGTCCGCGAGGAGGAGCCCGAGCTCTTCGACGACGAACTCCAGCAGCAGGTCACCGACATGCTGCGGGAGGCCGTCGAGGGCGAGCTGCAGTTCGCCCGCGATCTGTGCGGCGACGGGCTGCCGGGTATGAACACCGAGTCGATGCGCCAGTACCTGGAGTGCGTCGCCGACCAGCGGCTCGCCCGCCTGGGCTTCGCCCCGGTCTACGGCTCGGAGAACCCGTTCTCCTTCATGGAGCTGCAGAACGTCCAGGAGCTGACCAACTTCTTCGAGCGCCGCGCCTCCGCGTACCAGGTGGCGGTCGAGGGCTCGGTCTCCTTCGACGACGACTTCTGAGCCGTTTCTGATTCAAACCCGAAATGCGCGCGCGGCGCCCCTGGGATCTCCCGGGGCGCCGCGCGTATGTACGCGCTGTCGGGCGTCAGTCGTTGGGCACCGTCTCGTAGCGCGGCGTGCCCTCCGCCATCTGCCGCAGCGCGTCCTTACGGTCGCGCTTGGAGAGGCGGTCGATGTAGAGACGGCCGTAGAGGTGGTCGGTCTCGTGCTGCAGGCAGCGGGCGAAATAGCCGGTGCCCTGGACCGCGATCGGCTTGCCCTCGGCGTCCTGGCCGCGCACCACCGCGTAGTCGGGGCGAGCCAGCGAGGCGTACGCGGTGGGCACCGACAGACAGCCCTCATTGGAGTCGTCCAGGACGCGGCGGTCGGCCGGCAGCTCGTCCAGCACCGGATTGCAGACCACGCCGACGTGGCGGACGCCGTCGTCGTCCGGGCAGTCGTAGACGAAGACCTTCAGGCCGACGCCGATCTGGTTGGCGGCCAGGCCCACGCCCTCGGCCGCCTTCTGGCTGGCGAACATGTCGTCGATCAGCGCGGCGAGCTTGTCGTCGAACTCCGTGACGTCCTGGCACTCCTTGTGCAGCACCGGATTGCCGACGACCGTGATCGGACGGGCCGTGCCGCGCTCGCGGTACGCACGCTCGCGCTCCTCACAGTCCTCCGTGTCCACGATGAACTCGTCGTCCACCCGCTGCTCAGTCCCTTGCTGCGCCATCGTCCGCCGCACGCCTTCCTCAAAACCAGACTCGTCGCCCTACAGGGTAAGGCCCGCGCGGGATGGACGGGTATGTCGGCAGAGCTCTGGCGGGTATGTCAGAGACCTCGGGCGGGTATGTCAGCAGACCTCTTCCAGGTCCCGCCACTCGCGGGTGTCCGGGCTGTCCGCGACCCAGCCGTCCAGCAGCCCGCGCACCAGCCCGCTCGGCGCGGCGATCCCGCACTCCCGCTCCGCCACCCACAGCGAACCCGAGCCCGCCATCCGGTGCCCCAGCGGGCCGGGCTGGCCGGGCTCGCTGTGGTCATGCGGGTCCAGGTGCTCGCCCTCGCCCTCGTCGCTTGGCATCCGGCTCTCCGAACAGGAGCGGCACAGCAGCCGCACCGAGGACGACCAGTCCTCGGCGGCGAAGCCCGCGTCCGCCGCCAGCCGCTCCAGCGCGTCCCGGTCGGCCTCCGTCGCGGCCTCCAGCAGCACCACCCAGGTCGGCACCGGGGACGGCGCCCACAGCTCGATCTCGTCGAAGACCGGGTAGGCAGGGCCGGCGGAGGTGACGCGCTCGCCGTGCGGAACGCCGTCGTGCAGCACCACCTCGCCCCAGCGCCGCCCGGAGGACGGCAGCGGGATGGACAGCACCTCGATCCGGGCCGGGTCCAGCCGACGGCCCCAGACGACCTCCGACTCGCCCTCCGGCGACAGCCGCACCGCCGCGCTGCCCAGCTCCATGCCCAACGGCTCACCGGACGCGGACGCCTCGCCGGGCACCTTCAGGCCGTAGGCCTGCCAGGCGCGGCGCGCCAGCGGCCAGTCCTGAAGGGCGGTCGCGGCGATCCCCACGTTCCACCAGTCAGGGGCGCCGGTCTCGCGGTCGAGCAGCGCGACCGCGCGCAGCCCGGCCGCGCGCGCCTGCTCCCAGTCGTGCCGGAACTTGTGCAGCAGCGCCAGGTTGAACCAGGACTCCGACAGCCACGGCTCCAGGTCGGCGGCGCGGGTCAGCAACGCGCCCGCGTCCTCGTACCGGCCGTCTCCGATGAGCGTGAACGCGCGGTCCGTGGCCTGCCGCCATGACGCGGACGGCCGGTGCCGCACCTTGCCGAAGATCTTCACCATTCCCGCCTGCCGGTATCGAAGTAGTACCGAACCAGATGTCCTCGCGGACGGCGTAGCCCTCCCTCGACGACAACCTGCCACACATTCGCGGACATCTCAGCCCGGCCCCTCACGGTTCGGCCTGGGGACGATGCCCACCACTCCTCCTTGCCGCCGGCCATAGGCCCGACACCCCCTCTCTTCGCATCCAACCATGCCCCTCGGGGCAGCCGCTCATTACCCGCGAGTTCTCACTTCGGGTGACCACGGACCTCGTCGTGCACCAGGTCATGCGCCGGATCGTGCTCCGGGTCGTGCTCCGGCCGCGACACGACCGTGGCCAGGGCCTCCACCACCGCCGGGTCGAAGTCACGGCCCGTGCCCCGCCGCAACCGCTCCAGCGCCCCGGGCCCGACCGCGCCCCGGCCCTTCTGAGGGTTTCCCAATGAGGTGCCCGAGGAACCTCCCACCAATTCGGTGTAGGCGTTTACCGCCCGCACGATACGGGCCGGAAGCGGCTGTTCCCGATACGGGTCCGCCTGCCGCTCCACGATCTCCGCGACCTCGTCCGGCACCCCGGTCTGCCGTACGACAGCGCCGCCCAGCAGCGCTATCCGCCGCTGCTCGGCCTCCGGCAGCGGCTCGGTGGCCCCGGCCGGCACCGGGTCGAGCAGCGACAGCTGCCCGACGTCGTGCATCAGCGCCGCGTACTCGAGCACGGTCAGCGACGGAGCGGACAGCCGCAGCTCACGGCCGACGGCACGGCTGAGGCCGGCGACCTGGCGGGCGTGGCCCGCGGGGGTGTAGCCCGCTATCTCCGTCGTCCTCGCCAGCGAGGCGACGGTCTGGCGGCAGGTCGCCCGTATCCCGGCACAGCGGCGGAAGGAGTACTGGACGAGCAGCAGCGGCACACAGAGCGCCGGCAGCACCCACAGCCCGGCCACGGCGACCGCCGGGGCCGTCACCGCCGCCGTCGCGCAGACCGCGGCCCCCACGCCGGGCAGCGCGCGCAGCTCGTCGCGCAGCAGGGACGCGTAGAGCCGGCCCGTACGCGCCCGGGCCGGCGCCGCGGCCAGGGCGGCGTCGCCGAGCGCGGCCAGCGCCAGGACGAGCAGCAGGGCCGCGACGAGGCACGGACCGTGACCGGGCCGGCCTGACCAGGAGGGCAACCGGCCGGTGTGGTGAAGCGGTTGGCAGCAGATCGCGACGAAGGCGACGGTGAGCACCCGGCGCGCGGCGCGGTCGAGGTCGGCCGGGCGTCTGACAGCCGCACGCACCACCAGGGCGAGGAGGGACGCGGCCCCGACGACGGCGACGGTCTGGAGGACGCCGTACGTGGTCGGCGCACCGTCCAGCGGTCCCAGCGCGGCATAGCCGAGGGACGCCGCGGCGGCGACGGGCGCGGGCTCGCGCTCCCCGGCCTCCGGCTCGCCGGGCCGCCCGTGCGCCCCGGCCGCGCCCCTGTCCGCGCCCGCGCCCGCACGCACGACCGGGCGCCCGTCCCACCGCATGGCCTCCCCCACCGCGACGAGCGCCCCAAACGCAAGCGCCACCCCCGGCTCGCGCACACCCACCCGCTGCGTCCATACGAGAGCGGCCACGACCAGCGCTCCCGCCGCCCCGTACACCGCGCCCGCGCCGGGCCACGGCACGGCGCACCGCCACAGGCTCATGCGCCACCACCACCCCGGCCGGGCCGCGCGGCCTCCGGCGGCCGCGCGGAAGCCCGCTCAGAGGGGACGTTTCCGCGCTGGTCCGCTGCGCGGTCCGGGCCGTAGGCAGGTACTCGGTCTGTACGGCCCAGTACATGGTCCCGGACCGGGCGGGCCTCCTCCTGGGGCGCGGCGGGCCAGCCGTGCCGGTCCAGGGCGCGGGCCAGGGCGACCACCATCCGTGGGTCGAACTGCGCCCCTGCGCACCGTTTGAGCTCTTCGACCGCCGCAGGCACCGGCCGTGCCCGTCGGTAGGTCCGGGTCGAGGTCATCGCGTCGAAGGCGTCGGCGACCGCCACCACCCTCGCCGCCTCCGGAATGTCCGCTCCCGCGAGCCCATAGGGATAGCCGCTCCCGTCCAGCCGCTCGTGGTGGTGGAGGACGGCATCCCGCGCCTCGCCCAGGAAGCCGATGCCGCGCACCATCTCGTGCCCATATTCCGGGTGGAGCTCGATGGCGCGGCGCTCGTCGGGGGTCAGCGGACCGTTCTTGCGCAGCAGCCGGGTGGGGACGCCGAGCTTGCCGACGTCGTGCAGGACACCCGCGATACGCAGCGCCTCGAGCCGGTCCCCGTTCATCCCCAGCTCGCGGGCGATCATGGCGGAGGCGCGGCCGACGCGCTCGCTGTGGCCGCGGGTGTACCGGTCCTTGATGTCGAGGGCCTGGACGAGGGCGCGCACGGTGGCCTGATGGGCGGCGCGCTCGCGGTGGCACAGCGCGAAGACGCGGGCGCAGACGTACATCGGCGGCAGCACGAGCAGCGCGGCGGGCGGCCCGTACGGGCTGCGCCACAGCACCGCCATGGTCAGCCCGGCCAGGCCGTGCACCAGGTGGGGCACGAGCGAGCAGAGCACCCGGCCGCGCCAGGCGGCGCGGGGCGAGCGGCCCTCGGCCGTCATCAGCACACCGCCTTCCAGGGCGGCGGCGGTCAGGCCGAGGGCGAGCGCGGCGACGGCCGCGGGCACCAGGGCGTACGGAAAGAAGCCCGGCTCACCGGCGGTGGCGGGGGCGGCGAGGGCAGCGGCAAGGGCCTCCCTGCCGCCGCAGAGCCCGAAGACGAGCGAGGCGGCGTACGCGGCGAGGGCAAGCCGCGCGGCGCGCCACAGCCGCCGCACCCCGGCGGGGCGCCGCTCCACGGCGCCGAGCAGCGCGCCGGGCACCGCGACAAGCGCGGCGGCGGGCGCGGGCAGCAGAAAAGCCCCGGCCAGAAGCGCGGGGCCGCACCAGTCCGGCGACACCGTCACGGCAGGCGCGACGGCGGGCGGCGGGGGTGACTGGGGTGGACAGGCGTGGGGAGGGGGCCTGCGGGCCCCCGCCGCGTAGAGCGCGGCGAGCAGCGCGGCCGTGGCCCACGGGACGTCCGCCGCAGGCGTCAGGGCCGGGGCGGCGCACACCGCGGCCAGGAGCGCGGCGCTCACCACGTAGACACGCGCCGCCAGAGGAACCGCCCGCATACCCCCTCCTCCCCGTCCGCCGAACGGCCCCGGGCGGGGCCGTCAGATTGGGGAGGATAGAGCCGGGCACGCGGGGTTCGTCCGTATGCTCCGCCCGATTCCACACCTTCGGGTGATGATCGGGCGGGTTATGACGAGCGGCGCCGGTCCTGCACGAGGCGAGGGGTCAGTCCTGCACGAGGCGAGGGGCTAGTCCTGCGCGGGCGTCGGCGCGTTCGCCTCCGCGACGACCTCCCGCTCCGGCGCGACCTCGCCGGAGCGGATCAGCTCGATGCGGCTCATGACCTTCGAGCGCAGGTCGCTTGGCACGTCGTCATGGCCGCAGCACCGCTTGACCAGCTTCTTCACGGCCTGCTCCAGGCCGTACTTCTCCAGGCAGGGGGAGCACTCGTGGAAGTGCACCTCAAGCTTGGCGCGGTCGACGTCGGGCATCTCCCGGTCGAGGAACTCGTAGAGATGGTCGAGGACCTCGGAGCAATCCGTCTCGTGCGGGTCTCCGCAGCTCATGAGTCCGCGCCTTTCCGATCGTTCGACTCGTCCGCCGCGGCGGACGCGCCGGCCGGGACCAGTCCACGCCCACGGGCGTAGTCCTCGAGCAGACCGCGCAGCTGGCGGCGCCCACGGTGCAGCCGCGACATCACGGTACCGATGGGTGTCCCCATGATGTCTGCGATCTCCTTGTAGGCAAACCCCTCGACGTCCGCGAGATAGACCGCGATGCGGAACTCCTCGGGAATGGCCTGGAGCGCTTCCTTGACGTCCGAGTCGGGCAGGTGGTCGAGCGCCTGCGACTCCGCGGAGCGCAGACCGGTCGACATATGCGACTCGGCGCGCGCCAGCTGCCAGTCCTCGATCTCCTCGGCCGCGCTGCGCTGGGGCTCCCGCTGCTTCTTGCGATACGAGTTGATGAAGGTGTTGGTCAGGATGCGGTACAGCCACGCCTTGAGGTTGGTGCCCTCACGGAACTGGTGGAAGGACCCGTACGCCTTCGCGTACGTCTCCTGCACCAGGTCCTCGGCGTCGGCCGGATTGCGCGTCATACGCAATGCGGCGGAGTACATCTGGTCGAGGAAGGTAAGGGCATCCCGTTCGAAGCGCGCATTGCGCTCGACGTCCGTCTCCTGCGGCTGCCCGACCGGCCGGCCCTCGGTCACGCCGTCGGTCCCCGCGTCGGTGCCAGTGACCTGACCCACCTCCTCCGCCTTCGTGGCGAGGCCGCCGAATGCGGACCCGCTCGAATCGGAGAATAGACGACGATCCGGTCCGCCCGCCGCTTCGTTCCGGGCAGTCCACCCCGTCTGCGGCTGCGACCAGTCCAGGTCAGCGGCGCGCGGACGGGCCGGGCAAGCGAGCGAACCCATGCTGGGGACTCCTTCTGCTGGTGCGGGTACCTGAGCCTGTTCCTGGTGTTCCTGATCCATATACGCCCGCTACAACAGATCGCGCCCCCGCCGCATTCCCGAGCGTCCCCGCCACCCCCATACGGCGCATCCGCGCAGCTCAGAGCGGTACGCGGACCAGCCATTCGGCCACGGCGCCGGTGATCCGCGCCAGCGCCTCCTGTTGGCCGATGTCCGCCTTCTTGGGCACGGCGAAGCTGTGGTCGCCGTGCGGGATCCCGATCAGTTCCGTCCCGGCGGGCAGCTCGGGGAACTCCTCGGGGCGGCCGAACGGATCGCGGCCGCCCTGGACCACCAGCGTCGGCAGACCGGCGCCCAGCAACTCGTCGGCCCGGGACCGCTCCGGCTTGCCCGGTGGGTGCAGCGGGAAGGACAGCGCCAGCACGGCGCTCGCGCCCAGCTCGCGCGCCGTACGGCAGGCCACCCGCGCCCCGGCGCTGCGGCCGCCCGCGACGACGGGCAGCCCGGGCTTCTCCAGCGCGGGCCACAGCGCGCGCCACCCGATGTCCAGGGTCTTCGGCGCGGGCGCGACCTTCTTGCCCGCCACCCGCCACGGCTGCTCGACCAGCGCGACGCTGACGCCCAGCGGCGGCAGCGCGGCGGCCAGCGCCTGTAGGTCCCGTGCCTCGATCCCACCCCCGGCGCCATGGCTCACGGCCAGCACGGCGCGGGCTCGCGGGGCGCGGTGCCAGGTGATGCGGGCGTCCCCGGCGGGGGTCGGCACGGTCTGCCCGGTCCCGGTCGTGCCGCTCCCGGTCGTGCCGCTCCCGGTCGTGCCGCTCTGGGTCGTTTCGCTCTTGGCTGATTGTTCGGTCTGCTCGGCGCTCACATGCCCATCCTGCCGCTTCCGGGCGGCCACCCCTAGGAACGGCTCAGAAGAGCGTGCTCGTCTCGGGCGCCTCCAGCTCGGTCACCAGCTCCGGGCCGTTGTTGCGTACGTCACTGACGGCCGTGGCCACCGGGTAGGCGCGCAGCAGCCCCGCGGGCGGCGGGGCGAGCAGCGGGCGCAGCTCGTCGGGGTCGGTGTGGGAGGGGTCGAGCCAGTCCGCCCAGCGGTCCTCGGTGAGCACCAGCGGCATCCGCGGATGGATGTCGGCCAGCGACCGCGGCCCCGCGCCACCCTCCTCCCCGCCCTCGCCCAGCAGGGGAAACGGCTCCTTCTCCGCCTCGGTCGTGATGACCGTGCAGGTCACCCACCAGGCCCGCGGGTGGTCGTCCGGCAGCGTCCGGTCGCGCCAGAACTCGTAAAGACCGGCCATGGCCATCACCGAGCCGTCCACCGGGGTCACGAAGTAGGGCTGCTTACGCGGCCGCTTCCGCTTCCCCTGCTCCTCCATCTGCCGCTCCCCCGAGCCGGTGACCCACTCGTAGTAGCCGTCGGCGGGCAGCAGACAGCGGCGCGAGGCGAAGGGGCGGCGGTAGGAGGGCTTCTCGTGCACCGTCTCCGCCCGTGCGTTGATCATCTTTACGCCGGTGTCCGGTGACTTGGCCCAGGACGGCACCAGTCCCCACTTGAGCGCCCTCAGCTGGCGGACCGGATTCGGATCGTCGGCGTCCTTGACGGGGCGTTCGAGCACCGCGTACACGCCCTTGGTGGGCGCGACGTTCCAGTCCGGGGCCAGCGTCTCCTCCGGCTCCCACTGCTGCACCCCGAAGATGCCGACGAGATCCTCGGGCTTCCGGCTCGCTGCGTATCGACCGCACATAGGTGCCACACTGCCACGACGCCCACGGCCGGTGACGCCGGGCCGTCGAAACCGAGCGGCCACGAACAACGTACTGAAGAGCAGAAGCACTGAAGACGGACGCGAGGAGTCTCCCGCACATGGACAGCACGAACGCCGCCGATCTGTGGGACCGCGTCGTCGGCACCCAGCCGGACCCCAACACCTGGCTGATCGCCGCCACCGGGCTGGTCGCGCTCTCGGTGGTCGTCTCCCAGATCGCCTGGCGGATCGCCCGTAACGCCATCACCATCGCCCACGAGGGCGGCCACGGCCTGGTGGCGCTGGTCAGCGGCCGGCGTCTTGAGGGCATACGGCTGCACTCGGACACCTCGGGGCTGACCGTCTCGCGCGGCAAGCCCACCGGCCTCGGCATGATCCTCACCGCGGCCGCCGGCTACACCGCGCCGTCCCTGCTCGGGCTGGCGGGCGCGTGGCTGCTGGCCGCGGGCCATATCACCGCGCTGCTGTGGGGGACGACGGCGCTGCTGGCGCTGATGCTCGTCATGATCCGCAATGCGTACGGCGTGCTCACCGTGGTCGTCTCCGGGGCCGCCTTCTTCCTTGTCTCCTGGCTGACCAAGCCGGACGTACAGGCGGCCTTCGCGTACGTCGTGGTGTGGTTTCTGCTCCTGGGCGGCGTACGCCCCCCGTTCGAGCTGCAGCGCAAGCGCCGCTACTCGGGGGCGCACGACTCCGACCCCGACCAGCTCGCGCGCCTGACCAACGTCCCGGCCACGATCTGGCTGCTGCTCTTCCACGTGGTCTCGCTGAGCTCGCTGATCGGCGGCGGTCGCTGGCTGCTGGGGCTGTGACCGGCGGCCCCTCCAGGCCGCGAGCTGCCCGTAAGCTGTCCATACCAGCGGCCTGTTTCGACAGGGTTTCGCCGTTTTTGATCAAGAATCTCACTCTCGGCGAGCCACTAAAGTGAGAGCCATGACCGGCATTGAGACCCCCTCGGGCGCGCACACCGCCCTCTGGCCCGCTCCGCTCGCCGACGGAGCGGTCGACGCGACCGTCACCGTGCCCGGATCGAAGTCGGTCACCAACCGCGGCCTGATCCTGGCCGCGCTCGCCGCCGAGCCGGGCTGGCTGCGCCGCCCGCTGCGCTCCCGCGACACCCTTCTGATGGCCGAGGCGCTGCGCGCCCTGGGCGTGGGCATCGAGGAGACCGTGTCCGACGGCTCCCCCGGCTCCCACGGCGCGTCGGGCTCCGCGGGCGGCGGCGAGGCATGGCGGGTCATCCCGGCGGGTCTGCACGGCCCGGCCACGGTCGACGTCGGCAACGCCGGCACGGTGATGCGCTTCCTGCCGCCCGTCGCGGCGCTGGCCGACGGCCCGGTGCGGTTCGACGGCGACAAGCGTTCGCACGAGCGTCCGCTGCACGGGGTGATCGACGCGCTGCGCGCGCTCGGCGCCCGGATCGACGACGACGGCCGCGGCTCGCTGCCGATGACCGTGCACGGCGGCGGGGCGCTGGACGGCGGCCCGGTGCGCATCGACGCCTCGTCCTCGTCGCAGTTCGTCAGCGCGCTGCTGCTGTCCGCGCCGCGTTTCAACCAGGGCGTCGAGGTGCGCCATGTGGGCGCCGCGCTGCCCTCGCTGCCGCACATCCGGATGACCGTCGACATGCTGCGGGCCGCGGGCGCGGCCGTGGACGCCCCGGAGGCGGGCGGCGAGCCGAACGTATGGCGGGTGTCGCCCAGCGCCCTGCTCGGCCGCGACCTGGTGGTCGAGCCGGACCTGTCCAACGCGGCGCCGTTCCTCGCGGCCGCCCTGGTCACCGGCGGCCGGGTGACGATCCCGGACTGGCCGGAGCGCACCACCCAGCCCGGCGACTCGCTGCGCCGGATCTTCACCGACATGGGCGGGACCTGCGAGCTCACCGACGCCGGTCTGACCTTCACCGGCACCGGCCGGATCACCGGCATCGACGCCGATCTGCACGAGGTGGGCGAGCTCACCCCGGTGATCGCGGCGGTGGCGGCGCTGGCCGACTCCGAGTCCTCGCTGCACGGCATCGCGCATCTGCGGCTGCACGAGACCGACCGGCTCGCGGCCCTGGCCAAGGAGATCAACGAGCTCGGCGGCGATGTCACCGAGACCGCCGACGGGCTGCGGATCCGCCCGCGCCCGCTGCACGGCGGGGTCTTCCACACCTACGAAGACCACCGGCTGGCCACCGCGGGCGCGGTCATCGGCCTGGTCGTCGAGGGCGTACAGATCGAGAACGTGGCCACCACGGCCAAGACCCTGCCCGACTTCCCCGGGCTGTGGACCGGCATGCTCGACGCGGCGACGGCCCCCTCGCGGAGAGCCTGAGGCGCGGCCGCCATGCGTCGCTACGGCAAGCACACCGACGAGGACGACGTCCGGGTCCGCCCCAACAGGAAGGGCAACCGCCCGCGCACCAGCATCCGCCCCAAGCACGAGGACGCCGCCGAGGGCTTTGTGCTGACCATCGACCGCGGCCGGCTGACGGTCCTGGTCGAGGACCGCACGATCATCGCCATGAAGGCCCGCGAACTGGGCCGCAAGGGCGTGGTGGTCGGGGACCGGGTCGCGGTGGTCGGGGATCTGTCGGGCGACAAGGACACCCTCGCGCGGATCGTACGGGTCGAGGAGCGCTCGTCGGTGCTGCGCCGTACCGCGGACGACGACGACCCGTTCGAGCGGGTGGTCGTCGCCAACGCCGACCAACTGGCCATCGTCACCGCGCTCGCCGACCCCGAGCCGCGCCCGCGGCTGATCGACCGCTGTCTGGTCGCCG
Source organism: Streptomyces sp. NPDC000941 (assembly GCF_053599555.1). Taxonomy (NCBI): domain Bacteria; kingdom Bacillati; phylum Actinomycetota; class Actinomycetes; order Kitasatosporales; family Streptomycetaceae; genus Streptomyces; species Streptomyces sp. NPDC000941. Next base: position 4,497 of record NZ_JBSFMM010000111.1, on the reverse strand, counting down.
CCTTCGACGCCGGGCTGTCCCCGCTGCTGGTCCTCACCAAGTCCGACCTCGCCCCGGCGGCCCCCCTCCTGGAGGCCTACGGGCCGCTCGGCGTCCCCTACATCGTCACCAACCGCGAGGAGCTCGCCGATGGCGACGCGGCCGACCGGGTGCGCGAGCTGCTCACGGACCAGGTCACGGTCTTCTTCGGGCACTCGGGCGTCGGCAAGACGACCCTGGTCAACGCCCTGGTGCCGGAGCACAAACGGGCCACCGGCCGGGTCAACGCGGTCACCGGCCGCGGCCGCCACACCACCACCTCCGCGCTCGCGCTGCCGCTGCCCGACGGCGACGGCTGGGTGATCGACACCCCGGGCGTACGGTCCTTCGGGCTGCACCATGTGGACCCCGCGCGGGTCATCCACGCCTTCCCGGACCTGGAGCCGGGCACCGAGGGCTGTCCGCGCGCCTGCAGCCACGACGAGCCGGACTGCGCGCTCGACCAGTGGGTCGCCGACGGCCACGCCGATCCGGCCCGGCTCTACTCCCTGCGTCGGCTGCTGGCCACGCGGGAGCGGCGAGAGGGCGACTGATCCGCCCGCCTCCGCGACGTTTGCCGCCCCCCATCACATGGGAGGTAACTGGATAATCGCACCGGGCTTGATCCAGACCAGACCCAGACCACATCCACACAGGAGGACTCTGTATGGCGTGGCTGCTCGTCGTGGTCGCCGGGCTTCTCGAAACGGGCTTCGCCGTCTGTCTCAAGCTCTCGCACGGCTTCACCAGGTTGTGGCCCACCATCGCCTTCTGTGCCTTCGCACTGGGCAGCTTCGGCCTGCTGACGCTCTCTCTGAAGAAGCTGGACGTGGGCCCGGCGTACGCGGTGTGGACGGGCATCGGGGCGGCCGGGACCGCGATCTACGGCATGATCTTCCTCGGCGACCTGGTCTCCACGCTCAAGCTCATCTCCATCTCGCTGGTGATCGTCGGCGTGATCGGACTCCAGCTCTCCGGCTCGGCGCACTAGGCACAACCAAGGCCCTGGGCCAACGCCCCGCGCACCAGGCTCTCCACCTCCTCCTCGGACACAGGCTCGGCCACGGGCGCGACCACGTACGACAGCGCCAGGCGCGCGGCCGTCTCGCACGCCTGACCCAGATCCGCCGCCCCGCCCGCCCCGCCCCGCGGCCAGTCCCCGGCCAGCAGGCGCACCGCCCGGTCCCGGATCTGCGCCAGGAGATCGACGGGCGAGGGCAGCGGGTCCGGGACGCCAGGGCGCCGCGAAAGGGTTCCTGGGCTTTCCGGGCGTATGGGCGAGGGCAGCCGTTCGCTCCAGCAGCCGGTGAGCACCGCCCGCACCAGGGGGTTCGCGGCCGCCGCCCGTACGGTCAAGACCGCCGCGGCCACCAGCCGCTCGTTCGGTCCCGCGGCGCCGGTCGCTCCGGACAGCGCCCGCTCCACGCCGACCAGATACGCCTCGGCCTCGCGGCGCACCAGAGCGCGCGCGAGACCGTCCTTGCTGCCGAACTCGTTGTAGAGCGTCTGCCGCGAGACCCCGGCCGCCACGGCCACATCGACCATGCGGACCACCGCCCAGGGGCGGTCGGCGAGCGCGGTGAAGGCCGCGTCGAGTAAGGATTCACGTGCTGCGGGCATCGTCGCCTCCCAGGCCATGCGTCCCTCTTCGGCGGCACGTGCGGACAGAATTGACGCACCGCCAGGTAGTGTCAATAGCCACGGCGTGCGCCCCCGGCGCCCCCCGTCCGGCCGTGGTCGTGTGGATCGGCCGATTCCCTGTCGATACTGTTCGGCCATGCCCGACTACCACGATGACCTGCGTCTCGCCCATGTACTCGCCGATGCAGCCGACGCCACCACCATGGAGCGATTCAAGGCGCTCGACCTCAAGGTCGAGACGAAACCCGATATGACGCCGGTCAGCGAGGCCGACAAGGCGGCCGAGGAACTGATCCGCACCTCGCTCCAGCGCGCCCGGCCGCGGGACGCGGTCCTGGGCGAGGAGTTCGGCAGCCAGGGCACCGGTCCGCGCCGCTGGGTCGTGGACCCGATCGACGGCACCAAGAACTATGTGCGCGGGGTGCCGGTCTGGGCCACGCTGATCGCGCTCATGGAGCGCGGCGAGGGCGGCGACCGGCCGGTCGTCGGAGTGGTGTCGGCACCGGCGCTCGGCCGCCGCTGGTGGGCGGCCGAGGGGCTGGGGGCGTACACCGGCCGGAGCCTGTCGTCCGCGAGCCGGCTGGCGGTGTCTCAGGTCGCGCGGCTGGAGGACGCGTCGTTCGCGTACTCCTCGCTCAGCGGCTGGGAGGAGCGCGGCAGGCTGAACCGTTTCCTCGAGCTGACCCGGGCCTGCTGGCGGACGCGCGGCTACGGCGACTTCTGGCCGTACATGATGGTCGCCGAGGGGTCGGTGGACATCTGCGCCGAGCCCGAACTGTCGCTGTGGGACATGGCGGCGACCGCGATCATCGTCCAGGAGGCGGGCGGCCGCTTCACCGGGCTCGACGGGGTGCCGGGGCCGCTCAGCGGGAACGCGGCGGCGTCGAACGGGCTGCTGCACGGCGAACTGCTGAGCTACCTGGGCGACTAGGGCCCGTCCGGGCCCCGGACCGGCTCATGCATCAGGGGGTACGGGGGCACGCAAGGCGGTAGATCGGCTTCCGCACGCCTCTTGTAGGCGTCCGCGCCCCCATGTGAACATGTGAATCCGCGCGCTTGTGAACTTGTGCAGCCGTGTACTGTCGCGCGGTGCCGCGCGGCGCCGCGGCGTTCGCGGTGCACGCAGTTCTCGCGGTGCACGCGGTTCCGCAGTGCGCGCAGCCCCCGCAGTAAGGATTCGCCAAGGAGGTGGCACGACCATGTCCCCACCCATGCTCGTCCGCGACGCCATGAGTTCAGTGATCCTCACCATCGGCCCCGCCCACACCCTGCGCCAGGCCGCCCGGCTGATGTCCGCCCGACGCGTCGGCTCGGCGATCGTGCTGGACCCCGATACCAGCGGGCTCGGCATCCTGACCGAGCGCGATGTCCTCAACTCACTGGGCGCGGGCCAGGACCCGGACCGCGAACGGGCCCATGCCCACACCACCTCCGACGTCGTCTTCGCCGCCCCTCAGTGGACGCTCGACGAGGCGGCGCGCGCGATGTCCCACGGCGGCTTCCGCCATCTGATCGTCCTGGAGGCGGGCGATCCGGTGGGCGTGGTGTCGGTACGCGACATCATCCGCTGCTGGACCGGCGCACGTCAGCCGGCGCTCGCCCGCGGTTGAACAGATCCCGTATTGGACAGAGTCCAAGTATGGACGGGTCCACTGGTACTCTTGCCTTATCTGACTGATAGGTGAATGGCATGAGTGACCTGCTGGAACGACTCCGGGGACGCGGCTGGCGACTGACCGCCCAGCGACGTGTCGTCGCCGAGGTCCTCAACGGGGACCATGTGCACTACACCGCCGACGAGGTGCACGCCCTCGCGGCCGCCCGGCTCCCGGAGATCTCACGCGCGACCGTGTACAACACCCTCGGGGAGTTGGTCTCGCTCGGCGAGGTGCTCGAGGTCAGCACGGACGGCCGGGCCAAGCGCTACGACCCGAACGCCCACCACGCGCATCAGCACCTGATCTGCGCGCGGTGCGGCACCATCCGCGATGTCCACCCCTCCGGCAACCCGCTGGCCGACCTCCCGACGGAGGAGCGCTTCGGCTTCACGGTCTCGGAGGTCGAGGTCACCTACCGCGGACTCTGCCCCGACTGCGCGGCCGCCTGAGCCCTCGGGCGGCCGTCCCGTCCGGGGGGCACGGGCGCAACACGAAGGGCCCGGATCCTTGTGGATCCGGGCCCTTCACCTTGGTAGCGGGGACAGGATTTGAACCTGCGACCTCTGGGTTATGAGCCCAGCGAGCTACCGAGCTGCTCCACCCCGCGTCGATGTGCCGCAATATTAACCACACGGCGACGGCCGGGGCAAATCGCGAGGAGGGGCGCCGGAGCTACGCCGTGAGCTCCTGCTGCAGGGCGTCCCGCAGCCGGGCCGCGCGCTCGGCCACCTCCGCCGGGCCCAGCTCGACCGCGCGGGCGCACCAGCGCTGGCCCTCGGACAGGGCGCCGCGGCGGGCCGAGAGCAGGGCCAGGCGCAGCGCGGCGCGTCCGTGGCCGGCCTCGGCGGCGCGGGTCCACCACAGGGCGGCCTCCGGCTCGCTGCCCTCGCGGGCGAGCAGCAGCCCCAGGTTGAAGGCGCCGTTGCTGCTGCCCGCCTCGGCGGCCTCGCGGTACCAGCGGGCGGCCTCCACCACATCGCCCCGGGCGGCCGCGAGCATGCCCATGCGCACCTGGGCGCGCCGGTGGCCCTGGCGGGCGGCGCGCTCGTACCACTCCTCGTACTCGGGCGCTCCCGGCTCCATCTCGGGGCGCTCGGCGCGCCCCAGGGCCCCGCGCGGCGCGTCCCCGTCGGCGGACGGCCGGTCCAGCAGCGCGCCCAGCCGGAAGGCGGCCTCCGCG
>NZ_JBSFMM010000110.1:0-37999 GCF_053599555.1 Streptomyces sp. NPDC000941 | reverse complement strand
TCTGTGAATTTGTGGTGAGTATGAGACAGCGACACGCCGACGTGACGGCGTGTCGCTGTCTCATACTCACCGCAAACTGCGGCTGCACGGGCTATACGTTCGGGACCCGCAGCTTGTCCCAGCTCTTACGGCCCGGAACGCCGTCCGCGTCCTCGCCGGAGTAGCCCAGCTTGCGCTGCCAGGCCGCGTACGACTTGCGGTCCGCCTCGGTCCACTCCGGGCTCGGCCCCTCCTCGTACCGCCCGCAGCCCTCGGCGACCAGACGCTTGCCCATCGCCGTGATGATCTTGCTCTCGCGGCCGTTCTGGAAGAACGCCGAGCCCGGGAAGGGCTCGTACGTCGCGGGCTTGGGCGGCTTGGGCTGCTGCGGGGTGGGGCCGTCCGGCTTGGCGCCCAGGCGCTTGGCGATACGGGAGCGCATGGTGTCCATCGAGAAGCCGCGCGGGTCCACCTTGCCCGGCTGCCACTCCAGGTGGCCGATCACCGACCGCTGGGTCCAGCCGTGCACCCGGCAGATGGCCGCGGCCACCTTCTCGATGGCCAGCTTCTGCGCCTCCGGCCAGGGGTCCTCGCCATCGCCGAGGTTGATGCACTCGAAGCCGTAGAAGTGGCGGTTGCCGTCCGTGTCGGCCTCGTTGTCGCGGGGCAGCGCCGTCTCGTTGATGACGGCGTTGAGCACATCGCCGTCGCCGAGGCCGGCGTGGTTGGCGCGGCCGTTGCCGACCAGGTGGACCGCGCCCGACTTGTCGATGACGCCGTGGCACAGCGGTCCGGGCAGGGCCGAGTGGCCGTCGTAGCACAGCGCCACGGAGGAGGCCGTGCCCTTGGTGACGGTGTGGTGGATCATCACCCCGTTCATCGGGCCCCAAGGGCCCTTGGAGTTGCGGTTGTGGGTGCGCCAGCTGCGGACTTCGTGGACTTCCAGTCCCTCGTCGCGCAGTGCCTTCAGCAGGCGGTCGGCGGTCAGGGGAGTGGCCATCGTGGTGCTCCTTCAAAGGGGATACCTGGTGATGTACGGATGTCGTCGGTGCGGGGCTCAAACCGCCCCGTGCCCGACCTTCACTTCTCCGCTTCTGCTTCCGCCTGGGCCTGGGCCGCGAGCGTCTGCCGCTCGACGGCGCCGATGGCCGTACGGGTCGGGGTCAGCCGGTTATCCCCGGAGCGGTACGTGTTGTCCCAGGACGGTACGTGGCGTTGACCGCGGGTCACCCTCAGCGGCGCAACTCCAGGCACACCCAACCGAGTTGCTCGGCCGCGCGATGGCGTGGGCGCTGCCGGCAAGCTCTTCGAAATTTCTCCCATGATCCCCCCGTCGCACTCCCGCGAAATCGGTATCGCAGGGCCCGCATGAATGCTTATTGAGTGTCTTTCTCCTGTTAAGGACAGGTCAAGGAGGTGTTCCGGTCATCTCGCCCTGTATCGGAATTCTAGATCCGTTCTCTCTATTCCCGCTCGAGTGGGGCATTATGCAGCAGCATTGCGGCGGTCATTCCTGATCAAAAACCACGAGGGCGGGGCGGCTACGGCGGAAACGAGCCGAATCGGCGCATACTTCGGCGCGCCGCTTTGCGGTCGGGTGGGCTCTGGGATAACGCGCACGCGGGCCCCCGGTCGGCGACCGGAGACCCGCGGGTGTGGTGCGTAGGGGGCATGGTGCGTACGGGGCATGGTGCGTACGCGGCCGCTAGCCGAGCTTGGCGGAGATGATGGGCGCGAGGTGGTCGGTGATGGTGCGGTGGCCCTTGTCGTTCGGGTGGACGGAGTCGGAGAGTTCGTCGGAGGCGAGCCACCCCGTGGTGTCGACGAAGGAGACCTTGCTGTCGCCGCCGCCGACCGCGGCGGTCACGGCCGCCTGGGTCTCGGGGACGAAGCGGCCGCGGAAGGTCTCCAGCGCGAAGATCCAGGCGTTGGGGTAGGCGGTGCGGACCTTGCGCAGCAGGCTGGAGTACGCGGCCTGGAACTGCGCCGAGGTCACACCGCGGCCCACGTCGTTGGTGCCGAGGTTGATGACCACCGCGTTCGCCTGGTAGCGGGAGAAGTCCCAGTCGGGCGTGGCGGCGTTCGGGTTCAGCTTGGTGAACTGCTGCTCCAGGCTCATCCGGTCGTCCGCCGTGTCCACGAGCGCGGCGCCGCCCTGGGCGATCTGGGTGTGGTCGGCGCCCAGTCGCTCGCCGATCAGCCAGCCGTATGCGGTGCGTGCGTTCTGAGAGGTTGTGGTGCCAACCGTGATCGAGTCGCCGACGAATTCGATCAGTTTCTTCGGGGTGGCCGGGGTGAAGGTGGTGGCTCCGCTGTCCAGGACGAGCCCCTGGAACACCGCGTCACCGTGATAGGAGCCCGCGACCACCTGATAGTTGACCTGAAGGGTGTGGTTTCCGGCGGACAGCGGGGTCGGGGTCAGGTTCACCGTGCCCTTGGCCTCGTCGAAGAACGTGGCGGGGCCGCCGTCGATACTGGCCCACAGGTCGATCGCGTTGCGCTGCTTGAGCTTGACGGTGCGGCCGGTGAAGCCGGTACGGAAGTACGCGCCCGCCCAGTAGGGGGTGTAGGCGGTGGTGGAGCTCTTGGTGTCCCAGCGGCCGGAGAACTTGATGTTGGGGTCGCCCGGGTCCCCCGGGGCGGCGGCCGCGGCCTTGGTGACGGTCTTGGTGGCGGCGGGCCGGGCGTTGACGGCGGTGATGCCCAGCTTCGAGGAGATGACCGGGGCGAGGCGGTTCGCGAACTTGGTGTGGCCGGACTCGTTGGGGTGCCCGTTGCCGTCCTCGTAGTCCGTGCCGTCGGTGAGCCAGCCTGTGGTGTCGACGTAAGTGACCTTGGCGTCCCCGGCGCCGGTGCGGGCGCTGACGGCGGCCTTGGTCTCGGCCACATAGCGCTTCTTGAGGGTCTGGAGCGCGAAGAGGGCCGCGTTCGGGTACTTGGTGCGGATGTCGCGCAGGAGGTTGGTGTACGCCGACTGGAACTCGGCGCCCGTGACACCGTGTCCGACATCGTTGGTGCCAAGGTTGATGACGACCGCGTTCGCTTGGTAGCGGGAGAAGTCCCAGTTCTGATCGCCGGTGGAGGCGGTCTTGAAGAACTGGGTGGCCAGCCCCGTGCAGCCGTCCTTGCCGACCAGGCAGTAGCCGGAGCGGGCGATCTGGGTGTGCCGCATGCCCAGCTTCTCGCCGGTCTTCCAGCCGTACGAGTCGAGCGCGAGCCGGTCGGTCAGGGCGCCGGCGGTGATCGAGTCACCGACGAACTCGATCAGTTTTGACGGGATTTGCGGGCTGATCGTGCCCGCGCCCGAGTCCAGTACGAGGCCCTGGAACACGGTGTCGCCCGAGCGGTAGGAGATCCGGAGGGTGTGGTTGCCCTGGGGGAGGGCCTGCGGGGTGAGGTTGACGGTGCCCTTGACGCCCGCGTAGAAGACATCGGCGGCGCCGTCGACGCTGGCGTAGAAGTTCACCGCGTCACGGGCCTTGACCTTCACGGTCGTCCCGGTGAACGCCGTCTGGAGATAGCCGCCGGTCCAGTTGGGCACGGCGGCGGTGCCCGAGCTCACATCCCAGCGGCCGACGTAGGAGATGTTCGGGTCGGTCACCGAACCGTTGCCCAGGGCCGCGGCAGTTGCCGCGGGTGCCTGTGCGGGGCGCGCCTGGGCTGTGTGGGCCTGGGCTGCGTGGGCCCGGGTGCCGCCCAGGCTCAGGCCCCAGACGAGCAGGGATGTGCTCATGACAAGCAGAAGCACCGCGCGTGCCGCGTGGGCGGCCGCACGGCCGGGGGTTCTTGTGGTGGCCCCGGTGCTCCTGGTGGGGGGTGCGATCGGCGGCATGGGCCGTCCTCTCTGTGGGCGGGTGCGGGTACCGGCCCGGGAACCTCCTCGGGAGCGCTCCCATCGCGGGCGCGCCCACGATGGAAGCCTTGAATCGGTTCAACGTCAAGAGAGGCGGTCAGGTTCGAAAATTCCCATCGAAAGTCCCAGCCGAAAGTCCGTCAAAAAGTTTCGTCCGGGCTGCCAATCACGTCCCGGACGGTCTCGACGATCTCCGACACCGCCCCCGCGGGGTCCGGATCGAGCGCCACTTGGCGCTCGAACTCGGCCAGCGCCTCCCGCATCATGTACGGCTGTTGCACAAAGGTGAGCTGTACGAGCTCGGCCCCACAGTCGACATAGTCCCGCTCCCCGTTTTCCAGGGCGGTGACCAGGTCCCACATCAGGTCGACCGCCTCGCTCGCGTCCTGCGGTGAGTGCATGAACATCCTCCGCTGGTCCCGTGACTCAAGTACGGTCCCGTTTCCTCGGACTGAGAGTGTCCCGCCTCATCACCGTGAGCGCATCCGTAATTGCGATAAGCGACAATCCGCGTCGGGCTTCGACCGGTTTCGGCGTATGCGCCGTCCGTCGTCGCCCGTTCCGGCCGCCGCCGCTGACCGGGGTGGCTGCCCTGGAGCCGCCCTGGAGGCGCCCTGGAGCCCCGCGGTGGAGTGGCCGCGTCGTACGCGAGCGATGCTCCGTTTACGATCTGACCATGTCAGATACCGGCGGCGTACGCGAGGTGAAGTCCGCGGCCCGCACCGTGGAGCTGCTGGAACTGCTCGCCGCGCGCGGCGACCGCCCGGCCCGGCTGCGTGAGCTCGCCGATGAGCTCGGGGTGCCGCGCAGCAGCATGTACGCGCTGCTGCAGACGCTGATCGACCGCGGCTGGGTGCGCACCGACGCCACCGGCTCGCTCTACGGCATCGGCATCCGCGCCCTGCTCACCGGCACCAACTACCTCGACAGCGATCCGCATGTGCGCACCGCGCGGCCCTACCTCGACGAGGCGTCCGACGCGCTCGGCGAGACCATCCACTTCGCCCGGCTCGACGGCGGCGACGTCGTCTATCTCGCCACCCGCGAGTCGCATGAGTATCTGCGCTCCTTCAGCCGGGTCGGCCGCAGGCTCCCCGCATACGCGGGCGCGCTCGGCAAGGCCCTGCTCGCCGAGCGGGACGAACGCGGGCTCCCCCTGCCCGACGGCCCCTGGGAACAACTGACGTCCAACACCCACACCGATCGCGCCTCGCTGGTCGCGGACCTGGCCGGGGTGCGGGAGCGGGGCTATGCGATCGACCGGGAGGAGGGCGTGGTGGGCATCGCGGGCTTCGGCTTCGCCCTGCGGTACGACTCGCCCGCCATCGACGCGATCAGCTGCTCGGTGCCGACGGCCCGGCTGACCGAGGAGCATGAGCGGCGGATCGTCGCCGTCATGCGCGAGATCCGCGGCCGGATCGAAGCCGCGGCGCCCGGCGCCGCGGGGGCGGCCCCTCAGTGGCGCTAGCCGTGCCGTTTTCTCCCGGCCGATAGGGTGCCGCCTCATGACTGCGGGAAATCCGAACGCCCCATTGCTGCACGCAAATAGCCTGCTCGCCACCTGTGAGTATTACCTCAGGCATTCCGACGGCGAGCGGGAGGTTCCCGGCTTGCTGGCCGATGTGGGGAACTGCTGTGACGAGGCCGGGGAAGTGGCGGCCTCCGGAGATGAGGAGGCCGCGGCCACCCTTGCCATCCTGCGCTCGATAGCCGCGACGTTCGCCCTGCGGTATGCCGTGTTGTTCACGGTGGCGTGTGATTTCGATGATGAAGACGGCACTTTGCTGGGCGGTATGGGGAAGCACGACAAGGCCGGCGTGAGTGGTCCCCTCGCGACGCAGGCGATCCAGGTGGCGCGAGCGGCCCTCGACGCCGACTCCATGGATCCCCTTGTGCCGTTGTATCTGGGGCATGCGCTGACCTGGGCGGGGGATCGCGACGGTGCCGTCGCGGCCTACGAGGAGGCGATGCGCCGGGATCCTGGGGATCGATGTGCGCGGTCCAGCCTGAGGTACCTCGGCGCGGCGCCCGGCCGTCGGCCGTCGCCGGGCGAGATGAGCCACGGGCGTCATGGATTTGCCTTGCTGCGTTGGGGTTTCTGGATTTCCAACAACGACTGGGACACCGGGTTTCTGCTGTTCAGCTCTGTTGCTGAGGCGCGTGCTCACATCGATGAGAAGCGCTATGCGGAAGATGTCCGCGGCGAGTTGGACGAGGAGGAGTGGGACGAGGACGAGTGGGACGAGGGCGAGGAGGATTTGGGCGACGGTGAGGACGAGGGTGCGAAGCAGACGCTCTTGCAGATACACCGGCCCGGGCAGCGCATTGCCGAGTACGACCTGAATGCCCGAACGCGAGCCGAGTCGGGTGACAAACCACTGCGTATCGACTGGTCGGATATTCCGGTGGACGAGCAGTTGGAGCCGCCACTTCCGCCGGGGCGCCCGCTCCGGATCGACGGCCGTCTGTGTTTCTACGGCGGCCAGGCGTAGTCGGCCCGCGTACGGCACCGCGCACCCGTAGCGGCTGCGCCGCGCCGAGGCCTTCGATACATTTCGTGGAGAGCGCCCTCGCCGCTCCCGCCGCGAACCCCCCGGTGATTCAGCCCTCAGGGTGCCATCGGCCCTCGGTGGGGCACCAGGTTTCCGACCGGCGGTCCCGTGGCTACGCCCAGCCCCGGTGCGCGGCGCGGACGCCGGCCTGGAAGCGGCCGCCCGCGCCCAGGCGCTGTTGGAGGTCGCTGATCCGGCGGCGCAGCGTCCGCAGGCTGATGCCCAGGTGGCGGGCGATCGCCTCGTCCTTCATGCCGACGGCCAGCAGGCCGACCAGCGTGCGGTCGGCGTCGCCGAGCTCCTCGTCCTCCTTGGCCGGCGGGCCGTCCAGCGGTGTGGCCTGTTGCCACAGCGTCTCGAAGAGCGTCCGCAGCGCGTCGGTGAGCCCGGAGTGCCGTACGATCACCGAGCTGTAGACCGGCCCGGCGTCGACGCTGGTGAGCGGCAGCATCGCGGTCCGGCCGTCGATCACCATCAGCTTCATGGGGACGGTGGGCAGCACCCGCGCCTGTTCGCCGAGCGCGACCATGCCCTCGGCGTAGGCCAGCAGATCCGGGGACTCCAGGGATTGGACGGAGTAGAGCGCGCGGTACGCGACACCGCGGCGCAGCACCTCACTCTGGAGGTCCAACTGGGGGGTGAGCGGGGCGAGGTAGGGCGGGGAGTCGATGAGGCAGACCTCGTGTTCGGCCTGGGCGTACAGCTCCTCCAGCCGGGCGGCGTTGGCGCTCTCCCCGCGCACCACCTCGACGAGGCCGGCCGGTTCGGAGCGCAGCACCCCCGCCGCGTAGATCTTGGCCATGTCGTCGGCGGTGGCGGCGAGCAGCTCGGACTCGGTTTCGCGCTTACGGATGAGGGCCCGGATGGCGATGCGGGGGTCCACCGGTCGCAGACCGCCGGTGGAGTCGGGGGCCTGCAGCAGGCCGAGGCGGAGCAGCCGGGCGCAGGCGCGGCGGACGCGTGACGGGGAGGCCCGGACCAGCTCCGACCAGGTGGTGACGCCGGCATCCGGCTGATGGAGGATCGCGTGGTACACCGTCTCGTCGAAGTCGGAGACCCCTGCCGCGGCCCAGGGGCTCGGGCTCGTGGCGGGGGTCTCCTCGGCTGCTCTGTGGTCCACTTGCGGCGGCTCCGGCGCGTCGATGCAACGATTCAACGGCACGCTAGACGGAGTTTGTTACCGCCGAAGGGCGGATCTCGGCCTACTTCAGGCCATATGCGCGGGTGACCGTTTGATCGATTCGATTGCCGTCGGCGTCGGTGGCCTGGACGCGCAGGGCGACGAAGCCGTTGGAGGCGCCGAGAGCGGGGTGTTTCACGGTGGCCTTGTAGCCCGCGCGGGAGCCGGTCAGCCTGGCCTCCTTCCAGGTCCCGCCGTCGTCGTAGGACACCCACGCCTTGACCGTCTTGACCTTCGACTCCTCCGCGCCCTCCTGATGGCGCGGCGCCAGTTGGAAGCTGAACCGGCGCCCTGCCTCGGTGCGGCCGAACAGGTCGAGGGCCAGGCCGTAGTCCACGGAAAGGAGGGGGAGGGCCTTCGCCTCGGCCGTCCGGGCGGAGGTGAAGTCCCATTCGGTGCTGGTCTTCGTCGAGTACGCCGCCCAGCCCGCCGTGCGCTCGGCGTCGATCGTCAGCTTGTACGCGGCCTCGTCGGTGGGCACCTGGAACGTGCCGGAGCCGTACGGGGCCTCGCCGACCAGCTTTCCGTCCGCGTACAGACTCGTCTTGACCTTGTCCACGTTGTCCTTGGCCGCGCCCGCCGAGCCGTAGTGACCGCTGCCGGAGTCGGCGTACTCGGGGATGGCGAGGGTGAGTTCATCGCCCTCGCGCTGTGAGACGCCGAACTCGGCGGCGGTCGTCGGGCGGAACACGGGTGACAGCCAGTCCACCTTCTGCTTCGTCCCGGGCCGGTAGGTGACCAGGGGCGCCCACTGCCGGCCGGCGCCGTCGTAGTCCTGCATGGCGGTGCGCCAGACGCGGGTGTCGGGGGCGGCGCTGTAGTACTCGGTGCGCTGGGTGCCCAGCGGCACGTCGTACTTCGACTCCACCGAGAAGAGCTGGTACGGGCGGAAGGTGTGCGTGGCCTCGGCGCCGATCTGCCCCTTGGCCGAGCCGAGGTAGCGGGCCGTGACCTTGGTGGTGTTGCGGCTGTCGAGGGGGTAGGTCAGATCCTTGCCGATGGCACCGGGCTCGGGCAGCAGCACGTCGTACACGTACGGGCTGACCGCCGTGCCGCCGAGGTCGAGCGTCACCGCGCCGCGGCCCTCCGCGGTGAGCAGGGACAGCAGCTTGTCGCCCTCTTCGCCGGGTATGGAGATGGCCGGGATCGTGGCGCTGTCGACCGCGGTGAGCCACAGCCCGGCCGTGGTCCTGCGGTACACGAGGACGTAGGCGGCGCCCGCCTGGGTGGCGTTGTTGACGGCTTCGTCGGGCCAGCCGTCCGGTGGCAGGCCCACCAGCACGGCCTTGCCCTTCACATCCAGGCCCTCGAAGTCCTCGGCCGTGCCGCCCTTGGCGTCCACCAGCCGCACCTTGCGGTTACCGGTGATCTTGACGGGCCAGCCGGTGTACGTGTCCACGTACTCCGGGTTCAGCGTCACCCGTTCCGGGCTGGTGACGCTCGCCGTCAGCTTCCGCTTCTCCAGCCGCCATCTGCTGTAGAACTCGAAGGAGCCGTCGGTGACCTGCTTGGTCGGGGCGGCGTAGATGTGCTTCTTCCACTTGCCCATGGCGTAGGTGAGCCCGAAGGAGCTGCCTCCCTTGCGCTCCCGGTGCCAGGAGGTCGTCACGCCCTGGAGCTCGGCGTCCTTCTCCTTCGTCTGTGGCTTGATCTCGACGGCCTTGCGCGCGTCGAGAGTGAGCGAGGTGTCGCCCGTGACCTCGATCTGCGGGTCGCCGACAATGCTCGTCCCGACCTCGTGCCGCCCGCTGTCGAGGACGGGGATCCAGGTGGCGAGGGAGTAGGTGCCCTTCTCCACCCGGAAGGTCTCGGATCCTGTCAGGTAGCCGAACTGGTTGTACGAGTAGTCGGCGAGGTTCTGGAAGGTGAAGAGGGCCGACGGCACCGGCTTGCCCTCGCGGTTCAGCAGTTCGACCTTCAGGTCGTACAGATCCGCCTCCCGCTCGTACCCGACGGCCGTGGTGGCCTTGACCGTACCGTCCTCGCTGGTCGCCGTGATGTACCCGGTATGGCGGCCGACGTCGGCCTTCGCCGGGTCGACGGTCACCGCGACCTTCGCGGCGCCGTTCGCCGGCACCGTCACGCTGTCGGACTCCAGCGAGAGCGACCCGCCGTCCACCGAGGACGTCAGCTTCAAGGTGACCGGCTTCTCGGTGGCGTTGGTGTAGGTGATCGTCTTGGTGTCCGGCGCGTCGTCCGCGTACCCGTACAGGCCGTAGCTGAGCGTCGGGGTCGCGAAGACGTTCTGGGTGGCGGCGCGCGGCACGTCGACCCGGCCGTCGCCCTGCTTGAAGGGGTCGTCGACGGTGTTGGTCTTCGCGGTGCTGGCGAGGGACGCCTTGATCTGCTGGGCGGTCCAGTCGGGATGCGCCTGTGCGACGATCGCCGCCGCACCCGCGACATGAGGCGTGGCCATGGAGGTGCCGTTGGCCGTGGTGTACAGGTCGTCGACCGGAGTGCCCATGCTCGTGCCGGCCGCGCGCGCCGCCGTGATGGCGACACCCGGTGCGGTGATCTCCGGCTTGACCGCGGAGTCCCCGATGCGCGGGCCGCGGCTGGAGAACGACGCCAGCTTGTCCTGCTTGTCGACGGCGCCGACGGTCAGGGCCGAGTCCGCGATGCCGGGCGTGCCCACGGTCTGCTCGAACGGGCCCGCGTTGCCCGCGGCGATCACGAACAGCGCCCCGGACGACGCCGACAGCTGGTCCACCGCCTCGCTCATCGGGTCCGAGGGGCCGCTCGCCGTGCCGCCGAGCGACATGGAGATCACCTTGGCGCCGGAGGCCGCGGCCCACTCCATGCCCTCGATGATCCACGAGGAGTAGCCCTCGCCCTTGTTGTTCAGCACCTTTCCGACCAGCAGCTTCGCGCCCGGTGCCACGCCTTTGCGCTTGCCGTCGGAGGCGGCGCCGCCGCCCGCGATCGTGGCGGCCACATGGGTGCCGTGCCCGAAGCCGTCCTGGACCGTCTCGTCCGGGACGAAGCTCTTGGAGTCGGCGACCGAGTCCTTGACGTCCGGGTGCCCCGTGTTTACACCCGTGTCCAGCACGGCGACCTTGACGCCCTTGCCGTCGTACCCGGCCTTCCACATCTCCGGGGCGCCGATCTGCGGGACGCTGACGTCGAGGGAGACCTTGACCTTCCGGTCCAGCCACACCTTCGCCAGGCCCTTGTCGCGGCTGATGTCGGCCCAGAACGCCGCGGCGTCGGCCTTCTTCGCGCTGAACGCGGCGCCGCCGACGCTGGACAGGGTCAGCGTCTTCCGCGCGCCCTCGGGTGTCGGATGCATGCCCTTGGTGCGGTAGGTGGCGATGACCGGTAACGAGCCGGTCTTCTTGTCGTCGTAGCCTTCCTTGACGAGCCGGGTGATGTTGAACAGGTTCGCGTCGAGCCGGCCCGCGGACAGCAGCTTGAGCGCGTCGTCGGGGACGACGCTGATCTCCTTGCCCTGCTGACTGGCCACGAAGTCGACCGACTCGCGGCCCGGGGCGCGCTTCACATCCACGGCGTAGCGGCCGTCGTCGCCGGGGGTGACGGTGACCGTATCGCCGGTGATCAGGGTGACCGTGTGTTCCGTTCGGACCGATGGGCCCTTCGGGGCGGCCTGGGACGGTTGCCCGCTCGCCACAGGCGCGGCCAGGCCGCTGAGCAGCCCGGCCGCGCCGGTGACAGCCAAAAGGCGACGCAATCTTCGCATCGGCTGGCTTTCCTCCCTCATCGCATGATCCGACTCTCTTGTCGGAAGGTGCGATCAGAGTGGTGGCCGGGAGCGAACGTGCTCAAGGGAAACCTGTGGCCAGGCTGTGCCAACGCCCCTATCGGTCACGGGAGTCGTACCAGGGAGCTTGCGTACCGGGGGCAGTCGTACCAGGGAGCTTGCGTACCAGAGGGCTTGCGTACCAGGGGCGGCTACTCGAACCAGCGCTGCGGGCTCGGCGCCGTGTTGCGCCAGATGTGCTTGGTCTCCTGGTATTCGGCCAGCCCCGCCCGGCCCAACTCCCGCCCCGTGCCGGACTGCTTCATCCCGCCCCACTCGGCCTGCGGCACGTAGGGGTGGAAGTCGTTGACCCACACCGTTCCGGCGCGCAGCCGCGAGGCCATCCGGTGCGCCCGGTCGGCGTCCTGCGTCCATACGGCCGCGGCCAGGCCGTAGACGGTGTCGTTGGCCAGGGCGAGCGCTTCGTCCTCGTCGCGGAACCGCTCGACCGTCAGTACTGGGCCGAACGACTCCTCCTGGACGACGGACATGTCCGGGGTGCAGTCGTCCAGCACGGTCGGCAGGTAGTAGTAGCCGTCCTCCAGTGTCGGGTCGGCCGGGGGCGTGCCGCCGCAGCGCAGCACCGCGCCCTCGTCCAGCCCGGCCGCCACATACATCGCGACCTTCTCGCGGTGGTCGGCGGAGATCAGCGGGCCGGCGCGGGCGTTCTCGTCGAAGGGGCCGCCGAGCCGGATTCTGCGGGCGCGGTGGACGACCTCGTCGACGAACGCGTCGTGCAGCTTCTCCTGGACGAGGAGCCGGGCGCCGGCCGAGCAGACCTGTCCGGAGTGGAGAAAGATGGCGGTCAGGGCGTGGTCGACGGCGGCGTCGAACTCGGCGTCGGCGAACACCACATTGGGGTTCTTGCCGCCCAGCTCAAGGGCGAGCTTCTTGACCGTGGGCGCGGCGGCGGCCATGATCCATCGCCCGGTGGGCACGCTGCCGGTGAACGACACCATGTCCACCCGCTCGTCCGTGGTCAGCGGCGCGCCCACCGTCGACCCGCTGCCCAGAACGAGATTGGCGGTGCCCGCGGGCAGCCCGGCCTCCGCCAGCAGCCGCATCAGGCCGATCGCGGAGTGCGGGGTCAGTTCGCTGGGCTTGAGGACGAAGGTGTCGCCCGCGGCGAGCGCGGGGGCGACCTTCCAACTGGTCTGCAGCAGCGGGTAGTTCCACGGGGTGATCAGGGCGCAGACGCCGACCGGCTCATGCACGACCCTGCTGTCGATCTCGGGACGGCCCGCGTCGACGACCCGGTCCGCCCCGTCGGTGGCGGCCAGATCGCCGAACCAGCGGAAGCAGGCGGCGACATCGTCGAGGTCGTACTCGCTCTCGACCAGCCGCTTTCCGGTGTCCATCGACTCCGCGCGAGCCAGCTCGGCCTTGTCGCGGCGCAGCAGATCGGCGACGCGCAGCAGCAGCCCGCCCCGCTCCGCGGCGGGGAGGCGGGGCCACGGGCCGCGGTCGAACGCGTCCCGGGCGGCCTCGGCCGCGGCGAAGGCGTCCTTGGGGCCGGCGTCGTCGACCGTGCCGACCAGCGTGCCGTCCGCGGGGGAGTGGATCTCCCTCACTTGTCCGTCGAGAGCGGCGGTCCACTGGCCACCGATGAACAGCTCCGGCATGGGGCGCCTCCGGGTTCGGAGGGACGGTGCGCATACCTGTGGCGGTGCGCATGAACCCGTATATACCGAGCCTAAGCGGCGCCTCCCGGCCTCGCACGGCGTGTGAGGGGCAGCCGCCTGGTCTGGCTGGTGTACGCGTACACCAAAGTGACGCGGGAGCCGGGGGTGACGTCCTCGGCCGGCCGCCCGGCATGCACAATCCCTGCCATGGTCCGTGATCCGCAAGCCCCGCGATCCCCGCAAGCTCCGCAGTCCCCGTACGCCCTCGCCGACGAACTGCTGGCCGCTCTCGATCCGCTGCCCTACCCGAGCCGGATGCGGGAGCTGGCCCTGCGAGCGCGGGCGGCGAGCGCTCACGGACAACTGGCTGGGCTGCTCGAAGAGCTGTCGGAGCGTGGCGGGTACGAGCGGGCGCTGGCCGTGACTGCCGCGGCGGTCGGCGGCCGGACCGGCTGTCTGGAACGGCGGCTGGCCGATCCCGACCCCGTCGTACGCGGCCACGCCCTCAAGGCCGCGCGCCGCGGACAGCTCACGGACGCCGCGCTGGAGGCCGCCTTCGAGGACGCCCCCGCCGCCATGCGGCGCCAGCTGGCCCGTACCGTCGTCGCCGGGCGGCGCACCGCGCTCGCCGACCGCCTCGTCGAGCCCCTGCGGGAACGCTGGGGCGACGCGGAGGCGGCCCGGCTGCTGCCCGCCTGCGGGCCCGAGACCGTCGCCCGGCTACTCCCGGACCTCTTCCACGCCGTCACCAGCTGGCGCGCCCTCGCCTCCCGCCACCCCGCCGCGGTCCTCGACGAGGCCGAGCGGCAGCTGGCCGCGCTCCCCGAGGCGCTGCGCCACCACTGGTGGTTCCGCCACGCCCCCTGCGTCGCGCTCGCGGCGCCCGCTGAGCCGCAGCGGGTCCTGGGGCTGCTGGAGCAGCTGTGCCACAGCGTGCTGCCGCTTCCGGTGCGGCATCGGCTGGGCGCGCTGGCCGCCGCCGAGCCCGGCCGCACGATACGGCTCCTGCTGGCGCCCGAACACGCCGGAGTCCTGCGCGGCCGGGGCCTGGAGCGCGCCGTGCTGCGGCGACTGGTCCGCGCGGACCCGCCCGAACTGGTCGACCTGGCGCGGGCGCTGGGCCACGACGCCCAGGCCCTGTCCCGGCTGCTGGCCGCCCTGCCGCCCGCCCGCCGCCCCGACTTCTTCGACGCGGCCGTCGCCGAACGCGACCTGAGCCGCGCCGATGTGGAGCCCGACCTGCTCGAGGTGCTGCCCCGGCCGCGCCGCGAGGCGGAGGCCCGCCGGATGGCGGCGCGGGCGCGTGAGCGGGGCGCGCACTGGGCCACGGTGCTGGAGTCGGTCGCGTATCTGCCGGTCGAGGAGGCGCGCGATGAACTGCTGCGCGCCGTCCGCCGCTCCTCGGCCGACGACCGCGCGCTGGCCTATCCGCTCCTCGTACGCAACACCGCCCGCTCCGGCGACCCGGACGCGGTCACCTCGCTGCTGGCCCTGCTGGAGCGGCTGCGCAACGAACAGGACCCGGTGCGGTCGGCCGCGCTGCGCGCACTGGCCGAAACGCACCCCTCGCTCTTCTGCGACGCGGCTGCCGAACACCTGGACCGGATCGCCACCGACGCCATCGAGGCACGCGACTCCTCGCCGGCGACCCGGCAGGCCCTGCGCCTCCTGGCCGTCGCCCTCCTGCGGGAACACGCCGTCACCGGCCGACGGGAGCTGATCGGCTGGGCGCTGCGCACCGTCACCCGGCTCGCCGGGAACGTCGGCCGCACCGACCTGGGCCGGCTCGACCACACCCTGCGGCGCGGCCAGGAACAGGCGGTCTTCGAAGCGCTGCGGCCATGGCTGGAGGCCGGCGCCGACCGGGTCGACCACGAGCTGACCTTCGCCCTCACCCGCTCGCTCGGGCGCCGCGCCCACGACATGCCCGAGCTGCAGGAACTGCTGCGGCAGGCCATTCAGTTCGGCAGCAATACGACCGTCCGCACGGCCGTGGGGCTGTGGCTCGACGACCCCGCGCGGCGCGACGAGCGGGTCGCCGAACTGCTCGCCCTCGAGCCCTCGGCCGCCGTGCTGCCGCCCGTCCTCGCGGTGCTGACGCACCGCCGCACCGATCTGCTCGACGTCGTGCTGGACGACAGCCCTCCCTACGGCCGCTTTCTGACGCCCGGCAGCCACTGGACGCCCCCGGTCGACCACAGCACCGGCCGCTGGCTGCCCCGCCAGCGCGCCGCCGCGGCCCGGCTCCTCGCCCGCGCCGCCGCCGACGGCTCGCTGCGCACGGACCAGCGCACGGCGGCCGTCGCCGCCGCCGCGCGCATCCCGGACTACGGCGCCGAGACCGCCCTGGCCTGGACCGACTCCGAAGACGTGGCCTTGGCGGAGGCCGCCCTCGCCGCCCTGGCCCGGACCGACCGCCCGGGGGACCACCTTCCCCTGCTGCTCACCTACGCGGGCGGTGACCGGGCCCGGGTGGCGGTCTACGCGGGCACGAGGGCATCCCAGTACGTGGCGCCGGCGCGGCTGGAGGGGCTGCTGCGCGGGGTGCTCGCGCCGGGGGAGCCGGCGGCGGGCGCCGCGGCCGCGGCCGTGGGCGCTGGGGTGGCTGCCGAGGTGGCACCCGGGGTGGCTCCGGCCGTGCCCGCGAAGGTCACCAGCCGGAAGGAGGCCGCGCGGCTGGCCGCCACCCGGCTGCCGACCGCCGACGCCGCCGCGCTGCTCGCCGACGTGTACGACGCGCCGGGCCAGCACCACGATGTGCGGGCGGCCTGTGTGGCCTTCGCGACCGGGCTGCTCGGCCACGAGTCCGCCTGGGAGCTGCTGTCGGCCGCCGCCCGTGGGCGGCGCGAACTGCGGTGGGCCGTGCTGCGCAACCGCCCGCTGGACCTGCCCGAATTCCACCGGGCCCGCTACGCCCGCCTCGTACAGGACGCATGCGACACGGACGACCCCGAGGTCGCCTCGGCGGGCCACGCCGCGCTCGCCACCTGGTCCCCCTGGGCGCCGGACGCGGCTGCGGTGCTGGTGGCCGCCGCCACCGACCTGGGCGACCGGGCCCGCTGGCAGTCCGCCGCCGACGCGCTGATCGACCTGATGGCCGCCGTGCCCGGCGGCATGCCCGCGGACAACCCCCTGGCCTGGGTCCTCGCGGCCCTCGCCGCGGCCGACGCCCACCCGCAGGCGCCCGACGCCGAACCGGACCGTGACCGCCCGGCCCGCCGCCGCATCCGGCGCATCACCGACAGACTGGCCCAGCACAGCCGGATGCGGCCGGGCACGATGCGGCCCGTGGCGACCGCGGCGGCCGAACTCCTCGCGGGCTATGAGCCCTTCGTCGCCGACGCCGCCCATGTGCTCGTCAACGCCGTCGACCTGGACGCCGAGCCCCGTGTCCTCACCGCCGCACTCGCCCGGCTGGCCCGTCTGCACGCCACCCGGCCGGCCCTCGCGGCCCATACCGCCGACACCCTGCGCCAGAGACTGCGCACGGCCTCGTTGCCCGGCCGGAGCGAGGCCCTGCTGCGGGCCGCGCGGGACCTCGGCGACGACGGCGCACTCGCCTCCGGTCTGTTCGCCGTCACCCTCACCGACGTGGGCGGCGCGCGTACGGAATGGGCGGAGCCCTGGCGGACCCGGCTGCGCGCGCTGCGCCGCCACCCGCACCCGGACGTCCGCGATGCCGCGCTGTTCCTGACGACCGCGCAGGAGTGAGCGCTCGTGAGTATGACGCCTACTCATTCCGGCGCCAGACCTGTTCCTCGAACCGGTAGCCGTACTCCGGGCGCCCCTTGACACCGCTGGTGCGGAACGGGGCGCCGTGGTCGTCGATCCGTATCGTCCCCTCGCGGTCGCCACTGGTCCAGTCGAGCTCCAGATACCAGTTGCAGTCGCAGCCGGACGTACGGGCGTTGACCAACAGCACCTCCGGGTCCGTGTCGGACACGCGATACGGAAAGCGGACGGCGGGGATCGGCTCGCCAGCGTCGTTGCCGTCCGTCGGGACGGCCAGGGGGCGGGCGGCGTCCAGGTTGACGGAGAAGGCGCGCGGGGTCAGGGAGCCGCCACAGCCGTTGTCCATCGTGAAGGAGGACCAGGGCAGCGGGGCGCGCCGCCCCACCACCCGCACATGCAGGGCCTGCAGCACGACGGCCGACTCCGAGCGGCCCTTCACCGCCATCTCGACGTTCGTCGTGCCGCCGTGCACCGCGCCATGCGCGGACGCCCAGGCCGCGGCGTCCTGCTCGACGGGCGGCGGGGCGACCTGGGACGAGGGCCGGTCGATGAGATAGCGGTGGCCGCAGCCGTTCTCCCAGACGTGGGAGCGAGTGCTGATGGTGAGCGGCGTGCCGCTCCCCGGCTTGTCGTCCCGGCCGCCGCCCGAGCCGCCGCCGCTGGATCCGCCCTGCCTGGGCGACGCGGAGGCGGACGCGCCGCCGCGCCGCTTGTCGCCCCGGGGTGAGGCCGACCCGTGCCCGTCCGCCGTGTCGTCCTTCTTGAGCTCGCCCCGCGCGGTGGGGCGGGTCGATGGTGCGGTGCCTGACGCGGGCGCGGAGGGTGCGGGGGACGAGGGCGATGAGGGGGACGTGGCGGCATCCTCCCGCTCGCCCCCGGTGGTCGACCGCACCTCCACGGCCGTGAGAGCGAGAACCGCCGCCGCGGTCGCCCCGAGCACCAGCCCCCACGGTCGGCTCCGCCAGGCACGAAGCCCGTCCGTCGGCCTCCTCGCGCCGTCCACTGCCGGCACGGGCCGCAACGATCCGCGCCCGGCCGCGCTCCTCCTCCTTCTTCCCGCAGCTCCCGCCGCGCGCTCGCCCGGGCCATCGGACGCCCGCTCTCCCCGCGCCACGTTGCCCCCTACCGCGCGCCGTTCGCTGCCGGCCCGCGCTTGCTGCCGCTCGACCGACGGACCACCACCCCTACGCGCCCCCGGTCCCGCGCCGGCCCCGCCCGCACGCGAGGCACCACCCTGGCCGGCCTCGCGCCCTGCCGCGCCTTCGGTGTTGGGGGCTGCCTTGGTGTGGCTTTGGGACGTGCCGTCCCCGGCCGTGTCGTCCCCGGCCGTGTCGTCCCCGGCCGTGTCGTCCCCTGGGCTGACGGGACGCGCAGTCCTTCCGCGCTTGCCGTGGTCGGAGTCGGCCGAGCCCTCTACGGCGAAGGGCACCGTGATCCGGCTTGCGGAAGTGTTGCTCCCCGTGGTGGCGTCCTCCGCCGTGCCCCCCGCCTCGCTCGCGCGGGCCCGTGACGGATCGGCCGCCGTGGCGTGGGCCTCCGCCGTTCTCGCCGACGACGCGTCAACCGCGGTGTCACGCCCGACCCTCGGGCCCGGCTCACCCGCCACGGCGGCGTCGGCGGTCAACGGGCCCCCGAGGCCGGTCGCGTCATCGGCACCGCAATCCGCCGTCCGCCCAGCACCCGACTCCGCGGGGCCCGGGCCTCCCTTGTCAGCGATCGACCGATCGCCCTCGCGGGGCGCGGCAGCGGGGGAGGCTGCGGGAGTGAAGGGTGCGCGGGGTCGGCCGATGTCCGGATCGGAGGAGCCGCGCGCCTGCGCCGCCGACGGCGCGGGCGCGCGGTGGTCCGGCTGGGCCGGGGACGAAGGGTTTCGTGGTCCGGCGGGGCTCGGCGAGCTGTCCGTCCGGTCGGGGGTGCGGGCGGCCTGTGGCGGGTGATGGTGCGGGTCGGTGGCCCGCCCCGCCTTGTGGCCGTCGGCGGTTCGCCCATCGGTCTCGGGGGCTCCAACGGCATCGGGCGCCCCGGCAGCCCGCGTCGCCGAGCCGCGCCTGGCGGTGGCGGGCCCTGACGCGCCGTCCGGCGTGGTCGCCCGCACGCTGCCGCCTCGGCCGGAGGCCGCTCGTCTTGCCGCGTCCGCCAGGATCCACCGGCGGTGTAAGGCGATCAGCTCCTCCGGCGTGGCTCCACACAGCCGCGCGAAGCGCTCCACCGGCGCGTACTCCGCCGGCACCGCGTCACCGTTGCAGTAGCGGTGCAGCGTCGACGTGCTGACGTGCAGTCGCCCGGCCAGCGCACCGTAGCTCTGGCCCGATCGGTCCTTCAGCCTGCGCAGACTCTCCGCGAATTCGGTGATCTCTTCCCCGTTGCTCATCTGAACCACCCCCCACGATTCCATACACCGCCACCCGCGCTCAGGTTCCACCGTCCCGCGACCGCGTTCCAGGCTGTTGTTATTCCCCCAAGTCAGAGTACGTGTAGGCATTCCAGCGTCCCGGATGCCACGCCACCCGTAGCGGCGGCGGCACGGCGACGCCCACGCTGGGAACCGGCCGCCGCCACCGCCGTGGCGTATCACAGACTCGGACCGCAATGCCCCGGTCCGCGTAGATCCGGTCCGTACAGACGCGGGCCGAAGAGACGGGAAACACCTCATGCACAGGCACAAGCACAAGCGCTCCCTCCGCGCCGGCCTCGGCGCCCTCGCCGCGGTCACCGCGGCCGCCGTGGCCGTTGTCGGGACCGGAACGGCCCAGGCGAGCGTTCAGGCGGTTCCGGCTCATCTGGTGCCCAAGGAACTGCCGCCGCACCCGAAGTCGGACTGGTACGCGAGCGATGTCACCAAGGGTCTGCCGGAGAACGGTCCGTTCTGCGTCGAGCACACGCTGCCCTCGGCGGGCGCCACCCACCGGACGTTCTGGACCGAGTACGACACGAGCGCGAGTCAGGTCGTCGTCAGGACCGGGACCGTGGACGCCGCCCGCAAGCTCGCCGCGGCCGCCGAGAAGAAGATCCAGAACTGCGCCTCCGACTGGGTGCGGACCCACCCGGAGGGCACCGCCTCCTGGCGGGACTATGGAGCGGTTCAGGCGGAGGACGGGGCCCACGTCTACGGCGTCCACACCTCGTACCCGGACTCCGAGCCGGGCATCCACCTCTTCGGGGTGGGTCGCGACGGACGGACCGTGACCATCGTCCAGTGGGGCGAGATGGGCGGCTACGACCAGGCCCCGGTGGCCGACTTCGAGCGGACCACGACGACCGCGGTCGTCAAGCTCTACCAGGAGTAGCGCTCAGAGGGAGCAGCCACCGGAAGCGTTGTTCGCCCGGAGGCACCGCGTATCAAGGGGACCGTGTCCGGCCGTGTCGGCTACGCGCGCGCAAGGGGGGTGCGCGTCGTCGTCACGCCGGCGAGTGTGGTGACAGCAGTCACCGCACCGGTTCTCGGGAAGCGGGCGGCTCCGGGCGAGCGGCGTGAGCGGGGCCGTCGTGAAGTGACGCCTCGGGGGTACTTGAGGAGATCGTGGCCAATAAGGCAGGTCGCAGATCCTGGAGGCCCCTGTGCCCAACGGTTCCCTCTCACTCGCCGCCAAGCTTTATCTGCTGGCCTGGGATCCCCGGACCGGACGTCCCGCCGATCCCGATCATCTGCCGTATCTGGTGCGGGCCGGGGCTCTCACCGAGCTCGCGCAGCGCGGGATGCTGGCCGACGAGGACGGCGTCGCGCGGCCGGTCGCCGACGCCAGGACCGGGGATCCGGCGCTCGACTCGCTGCTCGAACTCATCTTCGAATCCCGGCCGCGCGCCTGGCAGGCCTGGGTGAGGCACCACGCACGGCTGACCGAGCGCGCGGTGCGCGACCAGCTCGTGGCGGCCGGCTATGTGCGGGCGAAGGGCAGACGGGCGCTGGGGCTGCTGCCCGTCAAGGAGTACGAGCTGGAGCGGCCGGATGTGGTGGCGGGGATGCGGGAGGACGCGGTGCGGCTGCTGCGCGGTGGGCAGAGCGTGTCGGAGGTGTCCGCCGGGGATGCGGCGCTCGTCGCCCTCGCCGCGGCGGGCGAGCTGCGGACCGTCGTGACAGCCGCGGATGCCAGGGCGCACAAGGCCCGGATCGCCGAGCTGGGGCGGCGCAGCGGCCAGGTGGGGCCCGCATTGGAGAAGGCGCTCGGGCAGGTGCGGTCGGCGGTGGCGGTCGCGGTCACCGGAGTGACGCTCTCGGGCACGTTGGCGGCGGCCGGCTGAGGAGCGGCGGCGAGCGACATCGGCGGAGCAAGGGGAGCAAGGGGGAGGCGGGGGAATGCCGGGGCGCGGCGAGGCGGGGGAAGGCGGGGGAAGGCGGGGGAAGGCGGGGGATTACGGGGGATTGCGGGGCAGGTGAGACGGGGGAGCGGGCGGCTCAGGGGAGCAGGGTGCCCGTGAGAGGGGGCGGCCCGGCATCGGCGCCGGGCGCGGCGGGCACCGCCGGTCGCCCTGCCCCCTCAGGCCTCCCGCAGCAGCACGGCCAGGTCGTGGTCGAGGTCCAGCCGCGCGCTCTCGCTGCCCTCGGGCACCAGGGCGTACGACCGGTCGAGGAAGAGCTGGAGATCGTCGGTGTCGAACTGGACCATGGCCATGCCCTCCGGGGCATGGAACTCCAGCACGGTGCGGTGCGGGCCGCACGGCCACACCAGCACATCGCCGCTGCCCGCCGGGCCCCGCAGCCCGGCCGTCAGCAGCTCACGCCCGAAGGTCCACTCCACCGCCTCCCCGTCCAGGGACGCCGTGGGCGGGAAGGAGACGCGCACGGCGAACGGGTCCTCGCGTTCGTAGCGCAGGCATGCGGGGATGGCACGTGCCTCGGGCGTCGACGCGATGAGGCGGGCCTGGACGGCTTGATCGATGATGGTGGTGGTCACAACGCCTGCTCCTTGCGATCGGTGCGGGTCCTTGCCTCTCTACGTCTGTAAGACGTATGGGCTATGACCCCAGTGCACCCGCGGCGGACGTGACGTGTGTCACGACCATATTTTCGGGTGGAGATGCGACATTTAGGCTTGCGGAATCCACGCAAAGTCTCAGGTGCCGTGCTGAGCTGTTACAAAACCGCGGCTGCGGCGAGGCATCACTTCAGGGGTTGTTCCACCATGACCGAAGGTCCCGCATCGCTGGACGCGGATACCTACATCCGGCTCCACCAAGACCACCATCCACACCTCATCGCCTACGCCCGCACCCTCATCGGCACCCCATGGCCGGCTGAGGACGCCGTCGCCGAGGCGTACTTTCTCGTGTGGCGGCGGTTGCGGTCGGGCGAGGCCGTCGGTGATGTTCCGGCCGCCCTGAAGGCCACCGTGCGTGACCTTGCCATGCCCGCCGCAAGGCGTGACCGGGCGCAGCGCGTCTCCTACGTCGACCTGCTCGCGCGCGTCATCGAGGATCTGCCGCAGCGGTGGGTGAAGGCGCTGTGGCAGGCGGAAGCGGAGCGGCAGCCGCCGGTGGCGGAGGTGGGCCGCCGGGCGGCGGCGGGTACGAGCCCCGCCGCCGCGCTGGAGCGGGCCCGGGACGGGATGCGCCAGCACTTCCTGCGGGCCCAGCCGGGCGGCCCGGCCGACCCGGCCTGCGGGTGGTGCTGGGAGCGGCTGCCCGAGCACGTACGGGGCGCGGACTCGCCGACCCAGGCGGAGCAGGTCGCGATCCATGTGGCGGGCTGTGCGGACTGCCGGATGCGGGTGGAGCAGCTGATGGCGGCCGACGCGCGGCTGTCCGCGCTGGTGGGGCCTGCCCTGATGGTTCTGCTGTCCCGGGGGACCGCCGACTACCTGGTGCCGCTGGCCCGTGCGGGCGGCGCGGTGGCGGCCCTGTCTTCCCTGCCGTCGGGTGGCGCCCATGCGGGCCCGGCGGCCGACACGGTGAAGCTCCCGGCCCGGACGTCCGAGGACCGCCCCCCGAGCCACCGGGCGCGGCGACGGGCGGGCCGGGCCGGCCGGCCGGTCGCGGTCATGGCCGGGGCGGGCGCGCTGGCCCTCGCGGGGGCGGCGGTCGCGGCCGGGCTGGTGCTCACGGGCGGCGACTCGTCCGGACCTGAGCAGCGCACGGCGGGCTCTCAGTCCTCGTCCGTATCGTCTCCGGAAGCGACGTCGTCGCCGTGGGGGCAGGAGTCGACGCGGTCGGACACGGCGGGACACGGGGCCTCGGGCGACGCCTCCTCCGGGCGCTCCAGCAAGGGCGCTCCCTCCGGCGACGCCGCCGGCCAGTCGCCGGGGCGCTCGCCGTCCTCGTCCACGGCGCCCTCGTCGGCGTCGTCCGCCCCCGGCACGTCCGGCACGTCGAAGAGCACATCGGCGTCCGAGACGCCGTCCACGGCGAAGACCCCCACCCGGGCCCCGGCCACGCCGCAGCCGACCCCGACGCGGACGCAGAGCGCTACTCCCAAGCCGACCCAGAGCCAGGACCAGACCGCGACCGCTACTCCCGAGCCGACCACGACAACGACCGAGCCCCCCGCCGCGGAGCCCAGCAAGTCGACGAAGCCGGCCGAGTCGGCCAAGCCGGCCAAGGCGACCGACGAGCCCCCGGCGCCCGGCCGTAGCGGGGGAGACGGCTGGGACAACGGTTAGGGCCGGCTGCCGCAGGGGCCGGATCCGTCGCAGTACGGGGCGTTCGCGCTCGTCCCGCAACCGCACAGCGTCGCGCGGGTCTCCTGGCGGGGCCCCGTCGCGGTCTCGACCCGGAGGTCGCCGCGGACGAGGATCTGGCCCGAGTCCGTACGGGCGACCGCCGTGGGGCGGGCCGGCGTCTCGGTGTGACCGTTGGCCATCCGGTAGCGGAGGGCGCCGGAGGTGCACCGCCGGACGATCTCGGCGACGACATCGGCGGGGGCGCCGTTCGGCCCGGTCCCGCATTCGGCATCCCGCGTCACTCGTCCGTGGACGGCGTCCCGCCAATGGGCTAGCTTCCGGCGCCATGACGGAGAAGAAGAGCACCAAGGGGCTCAAGAGGCTTACGGGGACGCTGAGACGCGCGGCAGCGGCCGGGCTGTGCGGCGCGGCGCTCGTATCGGCCGTCGCCGCCGCGCCGGCGCAGGCCCAACAAGGGCGCGCGGAGGGCCTGTCGGGCGCGACGTGGCGGCTGAAGGACAGCGGCAGCGACGCCCGGTTCCGCGGGCTCGCCGCCGTCAGCCGTACGACGGCGTGGGTGGCGGGCTCGAAGGGGACCGTGCTGCGTACGCACGACGGCGGGCGCAGTTGGCGCAATGTATCTCCGCCGGGCGCGGAGGGGCTGGAGTTCCGGGACATCGAGGCGTTCGACGCGCGGCGCGCGGTGGTGCTGGCGATCGGCGAGGGCGAGGCGTCCCGGGTCTTCCGTACGGACGACGCCGGCGCGACCTGGACGGAGAGCTTCCGCAACACCGATCCGCGCGCCTT
Organism: Streptomyces sp. NPDC000941; assembly: GCF_053599555.1. Classification (NCBI taxonomy): domain Bacteria; kingdom Bacillati; phylum Actinomycetota; class Actinomycetes; order Kitasatosporales; family Streptomycetaceae; genus Streptomyces; species Streptomyces sp. NPDC000941. The sequence goes on along the minus strand of NZ_JBSFMM010000110.1, from coordinate 13,924 downwards.
CTACGACTGCCTGACCTTCTTCGACGCGCGCAACGGCATCGCGCTCAGCGACCCGGTCGACGGCAAGTACCGCGTCCTCGCGACGGGCGACGGCGGCCGCAGCTGGCGCGTGCTGCCCTCGGACGGGATGCCCGCCGCGCAGCCGGGCGAGGCGGCGTTCGCGGCCGGCGGGCAGTGTCTGGTCAGCGCCGGGCGCCGGGACGCGTGGTTCGCCACCGGGGGCGCGGCCACCGCGCGCGTGTTCCACTCCGCCGACCGCGGCCGCACCTGGACCGTGGTCGACGCACCGCTCCCGGCGGGCGACCCGGCGCGCGGCGTCTTCGCGCTCGCCTTCCGCGACGCCCGCACCGGCCTGGCCGTCGGCGGCGACTACCGCGCCGGGCAGCCGTCCCCGAAGGCGGCGGCCGTCACGGCGGACGGCGGGGCGGTCTGGACGGTGGCCGACGCGCCGCCGCCCGCGTACCGCTCGGGCGTCACCTGGCTGCCGCACAGCCGTCGCACCGCTCTCGCGGTCGGCCCGACGGGTACGGACGTGACGAGCGACGGCGGCCGTTCCTGGCGCACGGTGGACCAGGGTTCGTACGACACCGTCGACTGCGCCCCGGACCTGGGCTGCTGGGCGGCGGGCGAGCAGGGCCGCGTCGCCCGTCTGGAGCCGGCTGGGAGGTAAGCCCGGCCGGGGGCGACTCAGGTCGGCTCCCATACGAAGATGGTCAGGTCACGCGCCTGGGCGTTCCTCCGATCCGATGATCGGGAGTTCGGCCGTGTCCTGGCCCTTGGGCCCTCGTTGTACGGGGAGAACGGTCCGCCGCAAGGAGGCGGACGACAAAGAATCCGCCCCGTGCCCAGGCAGCGACGCGGGGTCCCCGCCCCGCCCGGGTCCACACCGGGCGGCAAGCGTCCGGCGGGGCGGCTGCCCCAGCCACCGAACCGCCCCAGCCAGGGGCGCCACAGGCGGCAGGCACCGCAGACGATGAGCACCGCCGCCGCATCCAGCGGCGGCCAGACGCGGCTCCCGCAGGAGTCCAACCCCTGCACCGCACTACGGGCCGCTTTCCCGGGCAGACCTGCCCGCCCAGGTTCACCCAGGAAAACCTGAGCTCGTCCGAGACGCTAGTAGCGTGGGGCACACCATGACCAGCACCTCCGCCCCCGGGCCCGGCGCCGAGCACACCTCGGCCCCCGGGCCCAGCTACGAACTCCCGCCTGGCTGGCCCACGACCGAGGCCGAGGCGGCCGCCGTCCAGGAGCGGCTGCGCGGCTCCGTCCTGGTGGGCGGCGACCTGCCCGCGCCGGGCGGCGGCGCGGGCGCCGTCGTGGGCGTGGACGTCGCGTACGACGACGAGCGGGGCGTGGTCGCGGCGGCCGCCGTCGCGCTCGACCCGCGCGGCCTCGCGGTCGTGGGGGAGGCCACGGCGGTCGGCCCGGTCACCTTCCCTTATGTGCCGGGCCTGTTGGCATTCCGCGAGATCCCGGCCGTCCTCGACGCGCTGGGCACCCTGGACCGCCTCGGCCACCGCCCCGACGTCGTGGTCTGCGACGGCTACGGCCTCGCCCACCCGCGCCGCTTCGGGCTGGCCAGTCATCTGGGGGTGCTGACCGGGCTGCCCACCATCGGCGTGGCCAAAAACCCCTTCACCTTCACCCACGACGCCCCCGGCCGGCGCCGCGGGCAGTGGTCACCGCTCCTGGACGGGGCGGAGGAGGTGGGGCGCGCGCTGCGCACCCAGGACGGCGTGAAGCCGGTCTTCGTCTCCGTCGGCCACCGGGTGACCCTCGCGGACGCCTGCGCGTACGCGCTGCACCTGGCCCGCGACTACCGGCTGCCGGAGACCACGCGGCGGGCCGACGCGCTGTGCCGCCGGGCGCTGGCGGGGGCGTGAGCCGTACTCACCAGGCGCGTAAGCCGCGCCCAGTAGCCACGTAGAACGCACTAGCCACGTAGAACGCACCCAACGGGCGCGTAAACCGCGCCCGCCAGGCGCCCCCGGGCGCACGCGCCCTCTGCGCGCCACCCCCGTACGCGCGCAGCGCCGCTCAGCGGGCCGTGCGCCGCGTCTCCGCGTGGAAGCAGCCGAACTCCACGGCGCGTACGTGCACCGCGGCCACCTCCGGATTCCGGTAGACCTCCGCCAGCCCCTCCTCGATCGTCAGATCCCCGCCGTTCAGCAGCAGCCCGCTGAGGATGGCGCCTTCGGCGGAGTACGCCCGCAGCACCCTGCGCTCGCCCCGCATGGCGTCCGGGTAGCCGCCGCCCGGCCAGCCGCCGCAGTCCTCGATGTGGATGAAGACCGGGCCCAGCTCGCTGTACGGGCCGGGCGTGGCGCCTGTCTCGAGCGCCCAGCGGCGCAGCGGGGCGTATGAGACGAGCGCGATCGTCTCGCCCGGCCGGCTGCGGCCCAGGCAGCAGCGCAGCGGGTTGTCGCCCTCCTCGTCGACCACCATGCGCGGCGGGTTGCCCGCGTCGTCGCTGATCCGCAGCTGCTTCAGTACCTCGGGCGCGATGGCCCGGATCTCGTAGTTCTCGCTCATGCCGTCCATGCTGGTCGTCGGGGCCGCCCGGCGCTGGCGGGATTCGGACGGCGCGCTGGAGGGACGACGACGTGTCCGGGGGCTTGACACCGTGTTGGCGCTCCGTCAGATTCAGCTCGAACATGGGACGTCCGACGTCCTGAATGACCGAAATATTCGTACGATCGTCAGAAGGCCAGGTTCTCGATGAGTCTGCCGACCCCGCTCACCGGTGTCGTCCCACCTCTCTGTACCCCGCTCACCCCCTCCGGCGAGGTCGACACCCGCTCCCTCACCGCGCTCGCCGAGCGGCTGATCGGCGCCGGAGTCAGCGGTCTGTTCGTCCTCGGGTCCAGCGGCGAGGCCGCCTATCTGAGCGACCGCCGGCGGCGCGCCGTCCTGGAGACCGTGACCGAGGCCGCGGCCGGGCGGGTGCCGGTGCTCGCCGGGGTGATCGACATGACCACCGAGCGGGTGCTCGACCACGCCCGTACGGCGGTGGAGTCGGGCGTGGACGGGCTCGTCGCCACCGCCCCCTTCTACACCCGCACCCACCCCGTTGAGATCGCCGACCACTTCCGGCGCATCCGCGGCGGCGCCGGTCTGCCGCTCTTCGCGTACGACATCCCGGCCGCCGTCCACACCAAGCTCACGCCTGCCACCGTCCTCCCGCTCGCCGCCGAGGGCACGCTGGCCGGGCTCAAGGACAGCAGCGGGGACGACGGCGCGCTGCGCCGCCTCCTGGTCGAGGTGCGCCGGCGCGAGCTGCATCACTCCTTCTCGGTGCTCACCGGCTCCGAGCTGGCCGTGGACGGCGCGCTGCTGGCGGGGGTGCACGGGGTCGTCCCGGGCCTGGGGAACGTCGACCCGGAGGGCTATGTACGGCTGTACGAGCATGCGCGGGCGGGCCGCTGGGAGCGGGCGGCGGCCGAGCAGGACCGGCTGGCCGCGCTCTTCGCCATCACCGACGTCGGCGACCCGGCCGCCATGGGAGGCAGCTCCTCCGCGCTCGGTGCCTTCAAGGCCGCCCTGCATCTGCTGGGCGTGATCGACTGCCCGGCCACCGCCCCTCCCCAGGTGCCGCTGGGCGACGCCGCTGTGAAGTCAGTCCGTCAACTTCTGGAATATGGAGGGCTCTTGCCGTGACCGCACCCCTGCCCTGGTACCGGGAAGTCTCCCTCCGGCAGTGGAAGGCGATGTTCGCCGCCTGGATCGGCTATCTGCTCGACGGTTTCGACTTCGTCCTGATCACGCTGGTCCTGACGGAGATAGCCGACGAGTTCGACCTCAGCGACGCCTCGGCGGCCTCCCTGGTCTCCGGGGCGTTCATCACCCGCTGGCTCGGCGGTGCGCTGCTCGGTGCGCTGGGCGACCGCTACGGGCGCAGACCCGCCATGGTCGTCAGCATTCTGCTCTACTCGCTCGGCACCTTCGCCTGCGGCTTCGCATGGGACTACTTCAGCCTGTTCACCGCTCGGCTGCTGATCGGCATGGGGATGGCGGGGGAGTACAGCGCGAGCGCGACGTACGCCCTGGAGAGCTGGCCGGCCCGGCTGCGCAACCGCGCCTCCGGTTTTCTGATCTCCGGGTTCGCGGGCGGCTCGATCATCGCTGCCGAGCTCTACAAGTGGGTCGTGCCCCACTGGGGCTGGCGCTGGATGTTCTGGATCGGGGTGCTGCCCGTGTTCGTGGCCCTGTGGGTGCGGCGCGCGCTCCCGGAGAGCGGGGACTGGAGCGAGGTGACCGGCGGCGGGCCGCGTCCGAACCCGTTCCGGCCGCTGTTCGCCGGGCGCGGCCGGGCCTCGCTGAACACGGGGCTGGCGGTCGCCGCGAGCGTCGCGCTGTTCTGCGTCTTCACCCCGGTGGGCGAGGGGATGGTGTGGCCGCTGGCGCTGGTGGCGGCGGGCTGTCTGTTCGCCTTCGCCGCGCAGCTCGGCGGGCGGCGGCGCTGGGTGCTGTACATGGCGCTGATGTGCACCGTGTTCTGCGCGTTCCTCTACAGCTGGCCCATCCAGGCGCTGCTGCCCACCTATCTGAAGAAGGAGCTGGGCTACGACCCGGGCGAGGTCGCGGACATGATGTTCTACGCCGGGTTCGGGACCATGGCCGGCTGCTGGCTCGCCGGGTTCATGGGCGACTGGCTGGGCACCCGCCGCGCGTACGCCTTGACGCTCCTGGCCTCGCTGGCGTTCGTCTTCCCGGTGTTCGCGGTGCAGAACAGCCTGGTCGGGCTCGGGGTGCTGCTGTTCTTCCTGCTCGCCCTCAGCCAGGGGATCTCCGGGATCCTGCCCAAGTACATCGCGAGCCACTTCCCGACCGAGACCCGGGCCGCGTCACTCGGCTTCGTCTACAACGCCGGGGCGCTCGGCGGCGCGGTCGCGCCGGTGCTGGGCGCCCACCTGGCGGAGGGCATGTCCCTCGGACGGGCGCTGGCGGTGCTCACCTTCGGGCTCACCCTGGTGGTGATCGTGCTGGTCGGCGGCAATGTTCCCCAGCGTCTAGCCCGGCTCACCGACCCGGACGCACCCGATGACCACCTCGTGCCCGAGCGGCCGTTGTCGGCGTCTGCCGTTAGCGTGGAGAGGGCCGGCTGAGGGGCCGGCGGCCCGCGCTCCGTCCGGCTCGGGCGGTCAAATGCCTGGTGAGCGAGGTGTTTTGAGCGCCCGCCCGGTTATCCACAGGCTCGCGGTGGGGGCTTGTGGAATGCCGGGCGCGTTCTTAGCATCAGCGGTGTTACAGCAGTGGTGTCATACGGTTTGGGGACGGCATGGCGGCGACAGAGCACGGCCCGTTGGCGGGGGTGCGCGTGGTGGAGCTCGCGGGGATCGGGCCGGGGCCGTTCGCCGCGATGCTCCTCGCCGACCTCGGCGCCGATGTGGTCCGCGTCGACCGGCCCGGCGGCACGGGCGGGCTGAAGGTCGACCCGGCGTACGACCTGGCCAACCGCAACAAGCGCTCGGTGCTGCTCGACCTCAAGACCGAACCGGGCCAGGCGGCCGTGCTCGATCTCGTGGAGCGCGCCGACATCCTCGTCGAGGGATACCGCCCGGGCGTCGCCGAGCGCCTGGGCGTGGGTCCCGACGCCTGCCTGGCACGCAACCCCCGGTTGGTCTATGGGCGGATGACCGGCTGGGGCCAGCAGGGCCCGCTCGCCGAGACCGCAGGCCATGACATCGGCTATATCGCGGTCACCGGCGCGCTCGGCATGATCGGCGCGCCGGACGGCCCGCCCGCCGTCCCCGCGAATCTCCTCGGGGACTACGCGGGCGGCTCGCTCTATCTGGTGATCGGCGTCCTCGCCGCCCTCCAGCACGCCCGCACCTCGGGCGAGGGCCAGGTTGTGGACGCCGCGATCGTGGACGGCACGGCCCATCTGACCGCCGTCATCCACGGCATGATGGCGGCGGGCGGCTGGCAGGACCGGCGCGGCGCCAACCTTCTCGACGGCGGCTCCCCCTTCTACGGCACCTATGAGACCGCGGACGGCGGCTATATGGCCGTCGGTGCCCTCGAACCCAAGTTCTACGCCGAGTTCATCGAGCTCCTGGGGATCGCGGACCGGGCGCCGGGCCGCCGCGACTTCGACCGCTGGGATGAGCTGCGCACCCTGATCGCCGACCGCTTCAAGCAGCGCACCCGCGAGGAGTGGACGGCCGTCTTCGCCTCCTCCGACGCCTGCGTCGCCCCCGTCCTCTCCCTCCGCGAGGCCCCCGGCCATCCGCATCTGGCCGCCCGCGCCACCTTCGTCGACCACGGCGGCATCACCCAGCCCGCCCCCGCCCCGCGGTTCTCCGCCACCCCGGGCGCGGTGCGCCGCCCGCCCGCCCGGCCCGGGGCGGACGCCGCCGAGGTGGCCCGCGACTGGGGCGTGCCGCCCTTTCCGCAGGAGAGCCCCCTATGAAGCGCGCTCTCTCTGCCTGTCCGACACCCCCCGAAAGGCTGCTGACGTGAGCACCGAAGCGTACGTATACGAGGCCATCCGCACCCCGCGGGGGCGCGGCAAGGCCGACGGGGCCCTGCACGGCACCAAGCCGGTGGAGCTCGTCGTGGGCCTTATCCACGAGATCCAGCGGCGGCTGCCAGGTCTTGACCCGGCGGCGATCGACGACGTCGTGCTCGGTGTGGTCAGCCCCCTCGGGGACCAGGGCTCCGATATCGCGAAGATCGCGGCCATCGCGGCCGGCCTCCCCGATACGGTCGCGGGCGTCCAGGAGAACCGCTTCTGTGCCTCGGGCCTCGAAGCCGTCAATCTGGCGGCGGCCAAGGTCCGCTCCGGCTGGGAGGACCTGGTGCTGGCGGGCGGCGTCGAGTCGATGTCGCGGGTCAAGATGGGCTCCGACGGCGGGGCCTGGTTCGCCGATCCGATGACCAACTACGAGACCGGCTTCGTCCCCCAGGGCGTCGGCGCCGACCTCATCGCCACCGTCGGGGGCTTCTCCCGCCATGACGTCGACTCGTTCGCCTCGCTCTCGCAGGAGCGCGCCGCGCTCGCATGGAAGGAGAGCCGCTTCGACCGCTCGGTTGTCCCGGTCCGCGACCGCTCGGGCCTGACCGTCCTCGACCGCGATGAGCACATCCGCCCGGGGACGACGCCCGAATCCCTGGCGGGGCTGAAGCCGTCCTTCGCCACGATCGGCGCGGTGGGCGGGTTCGACGCCGTGGCGCTGCAGAAGTACCACTGGATCGAGGCCATCGACCATGTCCACCACGCCGGAAACTCCTCCGGCATCGTGGACGGCGCGGCCCTCGTCGCCATCGGCAGCGCCGAGGTCGGCGAGCGCTACGGCCTCACGCCCCGCGCCCGTATCGTCTCCGCCGCCGTCTGCGGCACCGACCCGACCATCATGCTGACCGGACCCGCGCCCGCCACCCGCAAGGCGCTCGCCAAGGCCGGGCTGACGATCGACGATATCGACCTGGTCGAGATCAACGAGGCCTTCGCGGCCGTCGTGCTGCGCTTCGCCAAGGACATGGGGCTCGGCCTGGACAAGATCAACGTCAATGGCGGAGCGATCGCCATGGGGCATCCGCTCGGTGCCACCGGGGCGATGATCCTGGGCACGCTCGTCGATGAGCTGGAGCGGCGCGGGCAGCGCTATGGGCTCGCCACGCTGTGCGTCGGCGGCGGCATGGGCATCGCGACGGTTGTCGAGCGCGTCTGAGCGCCGGCCCGCACCCCACGACTTCCCAGGGAGACCGAAGAACCATGAGCAGCCCCACCGCCGCGTCCACCATCCGCTGGGAGCGCAGTGACGACGGCATCGTGACCCTCGTCCTGGACGACCCCCACCAGTCGGCCAACACCATGAACGCCGCCTTCGTCTCCTCCCTCACCGCGGTCGCCGACCGTCTGGAGGCCGAGCGGGACTCGATCCGCGGCATCGTCGTCACCTCCGCCAAGAAGACCTTCTTCGCGGGCGGCGACCTCAAGGACATGATCAAGCTCGGGCCGGACGACGCCCAGCGGGCGTACGACACGAGCATGGAGATCAAGCGCGGACTGCGCCGCATCGAGACCATTGGCAAGCCGGTCGTCGCCGCGATGAACGGTGCCGCGCTCGGCGGCGGCTTCGAGATCGCCCTCGCCTGCCACCACCGCATCGCCCTCGACGCCCCCGGCTCCAAGATCGGCTGCCCCGAGGTCACCTTGGGCCTCCTCCCGGCCGGTGGCGGCGTCGCCCGCACGGTCCGGCTGCTCGGCGTCGCCGACGCGCTGCTGACGGTCCTGCTCGAGGGGCGGCAGTACGCCCCGCGGCGGGCGCTCAAGGCGGGCCTGGTGCACGAGGTCGTGGACTCCCCGGAAGAGATGCTGGCCAAGGCCCGCGTCTTCATCGACGCGAATCCCGACTCGCGGCAGCCCTGGGACGTCAAGGGCTACAAGATCCCCGGCGGTACCCCCGCGCATCCGAAGTTCGCCGCCAACCTGCCCGCCTACCCCGCCAATCTGCGCAAGCAGCTCAACGGCGCCCCCTACCCGGCGCCCCGTAACATCCTGGCCGCCGCCGTCGAGGGGGCCCAGGTCGACTTCGAGACCGCGCAGATCATCGAGGCCCGGTACTTCGTGGAGCTGGTCACCGGCCAGACCGCCAAGAACATGATCCAGGCGTTCTTCTTCGATCTTCAGGCGGTCAACTCCGGCGCCAGCCGGCCCGACGGTGTCGCGCCGCGCCGGGTGAGCAGGGTGGGCGTGCTGGGCGCCGGAATGATGGGCGCGGGCATCGCCTACTCCTGCGCCAAGGCGGGCATCGACGTCGTCCTGAAGGATGTGTCGCGGGAGGCCGCCGTCAAGGGAAAGGCCTATTCCGAGGGCCTGCTCGACAAAGCCCTCGCCAAGGGCCGTACGACCGAGGCCGAGCGGGACGCGCTGCTCGCCCGGATCACCCCCACCGCCGACCCCGGCGATCTGGCCGGCTGTGACGCGGTCATCGAGGCGGTCTTCGAGGACCCGGCGCTCAAGCACAAGGTCTTCCAGGAGATCGAGGGTATCGTCGCACCCGACACTCCCCCAAACTCCGTTCGGGGGTACCCCCTTCTGTGTTCCAACACCTCCACCCTCCCCATCACCCTGCTCGCCGAGGGCGTCCAGCGCCCCGGCGACTTCATCGGGCTGCACTTCTTCTCGCCCGTCGACAAGATGCCGCTGGTCGAGATCATCAAGGGCGAGCGGACCGGCGACGAGGCCCTGGCCCGCGCCTTCGATCTGGTGCGGCAGATCCGCAAGACCCCGATCGTGGTCAATGACTCGCGCGGCTTCTTCACCTCGCGCGTCATCAGCCACTTCATGAATGAGGGCGTGGCGATGGTGGCGGAGGGCGTCGACCCGGCGTCCATCGAGCAGGCCGCCGCCCAAGCCGGCTACCCCGCCAAGGTGCTGGCGCTGCTGGACGAGCTGACCCTGACCCTGCCGCGCAAGATCCGCGAGGAGACGCGGCGGGCCGTGGAGGAAGCGGGCGGCACCTGGCGGCCGCACCCCGCCGACGCGGTCATCGACCGGATGGTCGAGGAGTTCGGGCGACCGGGCCGCGCCGGGGGCGCCGGGTTCTACGCGTACGACGAGGCGACGGGCGAGCGGACCGGTCTGTGGCCCGGTCTGCGCGAGCACTTCACCAAGCCGGATGCCGCGGTGCCGTTCGAGGACATGAAGGAGCGGATGCTCTTCTCCGAGGCGCTCGACACGGTCCGGCTCCTGGAGGAAGGCGTGCTGACCTCGGTCGCCGACGCCAACATCGGCTCGATCCTCGGCATCGGCTTCCCCGGCTGGACCGGCGGCGTGCTGCAGTACATCAACGGCTACGAGGGCGGGCTGCCCGGCTTTGTCGCGCGCGCACGCGAGCTGCAGGAGCGGTACGGCGACCGCTTCACGCCCCCGGAGCTGCTGCTGGACAAGGCCGCGAAGGGAGAGACGTTCATGGACTGACGTCGGGGACCGACGGGGCCTGCGGCTCGTCCTGCCCGTACCAACCGCGCAGCTCGCTCTTCATCGACCGCTGGAAGGCGATCACCAGCGCCTGCACCACCAGCGGCTGCATATGGGCCGACAGCGACTTCTTGGCCTTCACCCGCTCGGCGCCGGAAGGGCCGGACCCGTCCCCGTGGGCCGGCCCCCACACCTCGTCGCGGAAGAGCCTGCTCAGCTCACGGGCAGCGGACCGGGTGTGCTCGAGGACGACCGTATGGGCCGCCAGAATCGTCTCCAGCGCGATCGGCACCTCCAGCAGCCGCATGCCCAGGTGCAGCACACCGGGGTCGATCCGGAAGACGTCCGGGTCATCGGTGCGCTCCAGCACATTCAGCGCGGCCAGCCGGTCGATGTCCTCCTCCGACAGCGCGTGCCCGGCCCGGCGGGCCAGCTGCTCCCGGGACGCCTCCTCCGAAGCGTCGGGAGCCCAGGAGGCCACCAGGGCGCGGTGAATGGCCAGATCGTCCGCGCTGAGGTCGGGCGGCAGCTGCCGCAGATAGCGCTCGATGGCGGACAGGGTCAGGCCGTGGTGCTGGAGTTCTTCGATCAGCGCGAGGCGGGAGAGGTGTTCGGGGCCGTAGTGGCCGACGCGGCGCGGGCCGAGTACGGGCGGCGGCAGCAGCCCGCGGGTGCCGTAGAAGCGCACCGTACGGACCGTCACCCCGGCGCGGGCCGCCAACTCGTCGACGGTGAGCGTCGGTTCCTCGGTGTCGGTGGTGGCCGTGTCGGGGGTCGCCATGCGCCGCGCCTCACTCTCCGCCCTGCTGCACGATCGGGTCTGTCGGTCGGGTCCGGTGGCCCGGTCTGTCGGTCGGGTTCACCAGTATTGCTGTCTCACCATCGGTGTGAAGCCCCTCCCTGTCCACCCCCTGCACGACGTTCCTGTTGACGGCTCACACGTCACTTAATAGCGTGCGGTGCTGTTCAACTGTGTTGGTTTTCTTCCGAATCTGTGAAGTGGGGTCGGAGTGAGCACTGAGCACAGCAAACACAACAGCAACAGGCACACCAGGCGCACCAGGAACACCAGACGGGGCCTCGGCAGGCTGCTCGGCGTGGTGCTGGCGATGGCCACGGCCGCCGGGCTGAGCCTGACCACGGCGGATACGGCCCTGGGCAGAGGACCGGACGAGGGCAAGTTCCCGGCCGATGTGCACACGTACCTCGAAGACCCGGAGATGACCGGCGAGGGGCAGGAACCCCCGCACACCCTGCTGCGACCGGACGGGCCGGACCGGAAGAAGTGGCAGCGCAGCCTGGACGGCACCTGGCGGTTCGCCATCGCCGACCGGCCCGAGGACGTGCCCCAGGGCTTCTGGAAGCAGAGCTACCACCCGTCAGCCACGCACGCCGACTCCGCCTGGAAGAGCGTGCGGGTGCCGCACACCTGGCAGACCGACGACGTCGACCACCCCCTCTTCCGGAACGTCCAGAGCGAGATGGTCCCCGACGCCCCGCCCAAGGTCCCGCGCGACATCAACCCCACCGGCGCGTACCTCCGCGACATCCAGGTGCCCAAGAGCTGGGACGGCCGGCGGCAGGTGATCCGCTTCGACGGGGTGACCTCGGGCTGGTTCCTGTGGATCAACGGCCGGTACGTCGGCTACGACCAGGGCGGCTATGTGCCCGCCGAGTTCGATGTGACCGACTATCTGCACCCGGGCACCAACCGCGTCGCGGTCCAGGTGCACCGCTGGAGCGCCGGTTCGTATCTCGAGGACTACGACCAGTGGCGCTACGCGGGCATCTTCCGCTCCGTGACGCTGTACTCCACGCCCAGGACCCGTATGGAGGACGCGTACATCACCACCGACCTCGACGACGACTACCGGGACGCGACCCTGCAAACCAAGATCGAAATCAACCGCGCGGACGACGACAAGAGCGGCCCGCGGCAGGTCACCGGAGTGCTCTATGACCCCAAGGGCCGCGAGGTGCGGCGGCTGACCGCCGAGGAGACCGACGGCAGGGCCGAGCTGACCGCCCGGATAGCCGACCCAGCCAAGTGGTCGGACGAGGCGCCGAACCTCTACCGGCTGGAGCTGACGCTGCGCGACCCCGCCGGAAAGGCGGCGCAGACCGTCAGCCAGAACGTCGGATTCCGCGAGATCGAGGTCAAGGACAAGCAGCTCAAGCTGAACGGCAAGCGCATCCTGATCCGCGGCGTCAACCGGGCCGAGACCGACCCGGCCACCGGGCGGCACGCCACCCGCGCCCGTATGGAGCAGGACATCCGGCTGATGAAGCGGCTGAACGTCAACGCGATCCGCACCTCCCACTACCCGTCGGACCCCTACCTCTACGAGCTCGCCGACCGCGAGGGCATCCTCATCGACGACGAGATGGAGGTGGAGACCCACAGCCACGAGAACTGCCCCGACAACTGCCTGGCCGAGCGGCCCGAGTGGCAGAAGGCGTTCCTCGACCGCCACCAGGGCATGGTCGAGCGCGACAAGAACCACCCCAGCATCATCATGTGGGACACCGGCAACGAGGCCGGGCTCGGCAAGGCCCACTACGCCATGGCCGAATGGACCCGGCGGCACGAGCCCACCCGGCCGCTGTACCACCAGTGGCACCAGCGACCTCAGGCTGCGCTGGAAGGTCACCCAGGGCGCGAAGACCGTCGCGAGCGGAGACCGCGCGCTGGACGTCGGCCCCGGCGACAGCGCGGATATCCAGCTGCCCGCCCTGCCCGCCAACCCCGGCGGATACGAGCGGTACCTCACCGTCCAGGCCGTCACCGCGCGGGACACCGACTGGGCGAAGGCCGGACACGTCGTATCGTTCGGCCAGTTCGCGGTGGGCGGCGACAAGGTGCCGGAACCAGCCGCGCCCGCCGACACCGATACCGATACCGAGCGCTCTGCCTCGGCCGACGATCGCGGCGAGAGCGTGGAGGTGACCGGCGAGGGCTTCCGCTACACCTTCGGAAAGAAGGACGGCACGCTCACCTCCATGCGCGTCGGCGGCCGCGAGCTGCTGCGCTCAGGCCCCGAGCTGGACGCCTGGCGCGCCCCGATCAGCAATGAACGCTCCGACTGGGGCACCGCCGAGGGCAAGCGGTGGCGCGCCCTCGGGCTCGACCGGCTGCGCACCACCGTGGACGGGGTGGACGTGACCCCCGCGGACGACGGCACGGTCACCGTCACCGTCCGCTCCACCGCCGCCGCGCCCGATGTGACCGGGGCGTCCTTCGAGCAGACCGTCGACTACCGGGTCGACGGCTCCGGCCGGATCGGCGTACGGCACCGGGTCGAGGCGCGCGGCGCGTTCCGTACGCTGTCGTATCTGCCGCGCATCGGCCTGAAACTGCGGGTACCCGAGCGGTACGACACCTTCCGGTGGTACGGCCGCGGCCCCGTGGAGAACTTCGACGACCGCAAGGACGGCACCCCCATGGGCGTATGGTCCAGCTCCGTCCAGGACCAGTACGTCGAATATCTCAAGCCCCAGGACCAAGGCAACCACGACGACGTCCGCTGGGCCTCGCTCACCGACACCGCCGGCCGCGGGCTGCTGGTCTCGGGCGACCTGGAGGCCGGCGCCACCGCGTACGACGAGCTCGACCGCGCAGCCTATCCGCACTTCCTCAAGCGCAACGCGGGCTGGCACACCCTGCACGCCGACCACGCGGTCACCGGCGCCGGCGACACCCCCAACCCGGTCCGCGAGCAGTACCGGGTCAAGGCCGACCAGCCCTACGACTACACCCTGACGCTGCGCCCGCTCACCGGGAAGGAGGATGCGTCGAACGGGTGAACGTCTTGTGCCCCCGTCGCATCGGCGTGTAGGAAGACGCACGAGGGAACGTGGCACCGGGGGGACGGGGGAGTGCCATGCGCCGCGAGTGGGCGGGGGAGTCCGAGCGGGACAGGGCCGTGGAGGCCTATGTCGAAGCACGGCTGAAACGCGAGAGTGACGGCGGGCGCGGGCCCGGCCTCGGCCGGGCCC
>NZ_JBSFMM010000109.1:0-38109 GCF_053599555.1 Streptomyces sp. NPDC000941 | reverse complement strand
CACCACCAACCAGCACACCCACCACCGGCACCATCCCCATCGGCCGACCCATGTGGAACACCCACACCTACATCCTCGACCACACCCTCCAACCCGTACCCCCAGGAGTCCCCGGCGAGCTCTACATCGCCGGCACACAACTCGCCCGCGGATACCACCACCACCCCACCCTCACCGCCGAACGCTTCATCCCCAACCCCTACGGCCCACCCGGCACCCGCATGTACCGCACCGGCGACCTCGCCCGCTGGAACACCAACGGCACACTCGAACACCTCGGCCGCACCGACACCCAGATCAAGGTGCGGGGCTTTCGTATCGAACCCGGCGAGATCGAGGCCGTCCTGACCGCTCACCACGCGGTCGCCCAGGCCGCAATCGTCGTACGCGAAGACCAGCCCGGCGACAAACGCCTCATCGGCTATCTCGTACCAGCCGACACGGCCGACACGGCCGACACGGCCGACACGGCCGACACGGCCGACACGGCCGACACGGCCGAAAAAGCCGACAAGGAAGCGGTCCTGGACACCACCGAAGTGCTGAGCCTGGCCAAGGACCGGCTTCCCGACTACATGGTGCCCTCCGCGCTCGTCGTGCTCGAGCGCCTGCCGCTGACGCCCAACGGAAAGCTCGACCGGAACGCCCTGCCCGCCCCGAACCACACCGCGTCCGCCTCCCGGCGTGCCCCGCGCACCCCGCGCGAGGAGACGTTGTGTGCGCTGTTCGCCGAAGTGCTCGGGATTCCGGAAGTGGGCATCGACGACGACTTCTTCACGCTGGGCGGGCATTCGCTGCTCGCCACCCGGCTGGTGAGCCGTATCCGGACCGTTCTGGGGGTCGAACTCGCCATCCGTGCCCTGTTCAAAGCACCCACTGTCGTCGGTCTCGGCGAACACATCGACGCGTCCGCCGCCCAGCCGACGCGACCGAAACTGAGGCCCATGCGGAGGCCGGAGCAGTAGTCGCGTCAGCGGACCCTCTTCTGCCCTGCGGGCCGATGCGGGTGCCGCCGGCCGGGTCATGAGATTCTTGGAATGGGAGACATCGCAGTGGAAGTGTCGGGCAAACGCCACTATTCATTGGTGTGTTCGTGTTGCGGTAAACAGTATGCGGATGACGGGCTGATGCTCGCCTGCCCCAATGGCCATGAGCCCGCGCTGCTCCAAACCGAATACACCGAGAACAACTTCACACCGGTGCAGGAAGGCGAGGGGATATTCCGATACCGCCACTGGCTGCCGGTCGTCCGGGAGATCCCGGGCTCCGCGCGCCCCGCGGTGTTCCGGAGCGAGCGGCTCTCCCGCCTGGTGGGGCTTCCTGACCTCTGGGTGGCGTTCAACGGGTACTGGCCCGAGCGCGGTGGGCTTCTGGAGACCGGGACCTTCAAAGAACTGGAGGCATATACGGTTCTCGGCAGGCTGCCGAAGGATCCCGTGGTCCTGGTGGTGGCCTCGGCCGGCAATACGGCTGCCGCCTTCGCCTCCGTCTGTTCCCGCTATGGGCAGCCGTGTCTGCTCATCGTGCCGGAGGTCGGGCTCGGTCGGTTGAAGCTGCCCGAAGCGTTGCATCCGTCGGTACGATTGGTCGTTCTGGAAGACGCCGACTATGCGGATGCCATCGCGCTGTCCGAGGCGGTGGGGAAGTTAACCGGCTTCCAGTTGGAGGGAGGGGTACGCAATGTCGGGCGCCGCGATGGGCTGGCGACGGTGATGTACTCCGCCGTGGAGGCCATGGGCGAGCTGCCGGACTTCTACTTCCAAGCCGTCGGTAGCGCCGCCGGTGGTATCGCGGTCCACGAGGCCGCGAAGCGCTTGATGGCAGCGGGAGCCCCCTCGACTGCGTCGACTGTGTCGAAGGAGGCACTGCCGCGGCTTTTCCTGTCCCAGAACGAGTCGTTCGCCCCCATTCACAGGGCGTGGCAGGCCGGTCAGCGCTTCCTGGTCCGCGGTTCCGTGGAGGATGACAAGCGCGCCGTGCGCTGTGCGTTCGCCGATGAACTCACGAACCGGTTTCCGCCCTATGCGGTTCATTCCGGGGTCTATGACGTGCTTGTCGAGAGCGACGGCGATGTCCTGGCGGTCGATGGTGAGTCGGCCCGTGCGGCCAGGGACATGTTCAACGACATCGAGTCGATCGATATAGAGCCTGCATCCGCCGTCGCTGCTGCCTCGCTCCTTTCCGCGGTGCGGGGAGGGAGAATTCCGCGGGACGCCTCCGTTCTCCTCAACGTGACCGGCGGTGGGCGGGCGAGAATGGCGCGGGATCACTCGCCGATTCAGGCCGAACCCAGTCTGCGTATCGAGTCCCTGGAGTCTTTGGAGGAGGCGGTGAATCAAATAGCGGGGCTCTTCTCTGTTGATCTTCAGATTTCCTGATTGAGGCCAGTCAAAGTACCTCCGAGGAGTCCTCAAGGAATCCTCAAAGAATCAAGGAGCGCACTTCCCATGACTGATGGTGCCATCTCCACCACAACCGCCACCTCCGGCCTGGCCGGTCTGACCCTGGACCATATCGAATTCTTTGTGACCGACGTCGAGGCGACAGTGAGTGCACTGTCCACCGGTTACGGACTGGAGGTGCTGATACCGCCGACCCGTGGCAGCCGTAGGGGCGATCACCGGTCCGCGTTGCTGGGACGGAACCGTATTCGGCTGCTGGTGACACAGGCCCTCTCCGATGACCACCCCGCGCGGGCCTATGTCGAGCGACACGGCGACGGCGTCGCCGATATCACTCTGTGCGCCACGGACGTCCGCGCCTCGCACGCCGAGTTGATGGCGAACGGGGCCGTGGAGGTGGCGCCGCCGAGGGAAGAGGACGGCTGTGTGACCGCGGCGGTGGGCGGTTTCGGGGATGTGATCCACACGCTGGTGGAGCGGCGCCCCGGCGTGCCGGCCGACCGCCTTCCGGGGCTGCCCGAGCCACGCCCCGCGACCGCCGAAGAGCTGACGACCGACGACCCGGTCGGGCTGCTGAGCATCGACCACTTCGCGGTATGCCTCCCGCTGGGTGAGCTGTCGGCGGCCATGAGGTTCTACACCGACGTCTTCGACATGCCGGTGGTCTTCAAGGAGCGCATCGAGGTAGGCCCGATGGGGATGGACTCGGCCGTGGTGCAGAGCCGTTCGGGCGAGGTGACTTTCACGCTGATCGAGCCGATGCCAGGAGCGCGCGCGGGGCAGATCGAGAGCTTCCTCGCCGATCACGGCGGGGCCGGCGTCCAGCATGTCGCGTTCGCCACGGACGACATCGTGCACAGCGTCGGCACGATGGGCGGCCGTGGCGTGCCCTTCTTGAACACTCCGGCGACGTACTACGATCTGCTCACCGCTCGGCTGACGCCGCTGCGCCATTCGGTGGAGCAACTCCAGGAGTTGAGTGTGCTGGTGGACGAGGACCACGACGGTCAGCTCTTTCAGATATTCACCCGTTCCGTACATCCTCGGGGAACGCTCTTCTTCGAGGTCATCGAGCGCATTCGGGCCACTACGTTCGGCAGCAACAACATCCGGGCGCTCTACGAGGCGATCGAACTGCAGCGCGCGGCGGCGGCGAAGGGGCAGGCGGAGTGACCAAGCTCCCCGCTGACCAGGGGTCAGGCGACCGCGCGGGTGCGCGGTCGCCCGATTCCGTCTCAGCCGCCCTTTCCGTGGCCGACTTCGCGGAGCTCGCGCGCACGGTGCTCAGCGTCGAGCTCTGGGACTGGCTGGAGGGCGGCGCGGGGCGGGAGCGGACACTGGTCGGCAACCGCGGCGCGTTCGACCGCGTCGTGGTGGTGCCCCGCGTACTTGCCGATGTGTCGTCCTGCGACCCGGCGGGTTCGCTGGTGGGCAGCCCGGCCGCGCTGCCCGTGGCCGTGGCGCCCATCGCGTATCAGCGCCTGTTCCATTCCGAGGGCGAGCTCGCGGTCGCTCGGGCGGCGGCGGACAGCGGGGTGCCGTATACGGTGTCCACGCTGAGCAGTGTCCCCATGGAGGAGATCGCGGCCACCGGCGCCACCACCTGGTTCCAGCTCTACTGGCTACGGGACAAGGGCGCCGTCCTCGATCTGGTCCAGCGGGCCGAGGCGATCGGGAGCGAGGCGCTGGTCCTGACCGTGGATGTGCCGGTCATGGGGCGGCGGTTGCGCGATATGAGGCACGGTTTCGCGCTGCCGACGACCATCCGGGCCGCCAACCTCGACGGCGGGGCCATGAGCAGCGCGCATGAGCGCGTAGAGCGCGGCTCGGCCGTCGCCGCACACACCGCGTCCGCCTTCGCACCGTCGTTCACCTGGCATGACGTCGAATGGCTGCGGGAGCGCACCGGGCTGCCACTGGTGGTCAAGGGGCTCTCCCATCCGGCCGACGCGCTGCGCGCGGCCGAGCTCGGGGCGGCCGCGGTGGTGGTGTCCAACCACGGAGGGCGGCAGCTGGACGGGGCCGTGCCCACCGCCGTGGCGCTTCCCGGGGTCGTGGAGGCCGTCAGGGGCGCGTTCGGGGGGAGCTGTCAGGTGCTGGTGGACAGCGGGATCCGGAGCGGGGCCGATGTGCTGGGCGCGCTGGCGCTGGGTGCCTCGGGTGTGCTGCTGGGCCGTCCCGTCATGTGGGGGCTCGCCGCAGGTGGCGAGGCGGGGTGTGCGCGTGTCCTGTCGCTGCTGGGGGAGGAGTTCCGGCACGCCATGGCCCTCGCGGGGTGCCCCGATCTGGCCGCCGTGGCCCGGCTGCGGACGACGACCATGCCATGCCACTGTGGGAGTGACCACCAATGACCGATTCCGCTGCCCGCGCCACCGATGTCCGTGCCACCGATGTCCACGACGTACGGCTGTCGCAGCTGCACGGCTCGCTCGCGGATCCCGCGATGGCCTCGATGAACTTCCTCAACGAAGTGGCCATCCGGTTTCCGAACGCCATCTCGTTCGCGGCCGGGCGCCCCAGCGAGGAGTTCCTGGACTTCGCCGAAGTCCACCGCTACGTCGACGTCTTCATCGACCATCTGCGCCGCGAGCGGGGCATGACCGAGGCCGAGGCGAAGCGGACCGTCCTTCAGTACGGCCGGACCAAGGGCATCATCCATGAGCTGGTCGCCAGACATCTGGAAGTCGACGAGGGAATCTCGGTCTCCAGTGAGTCCCTGGTCATCACCGTCGGCTGCCAGGAGGCGATGTTCCTGGTGCTACGCGCCCTGCGCACCGGCCCGCAGGACATCGTCCTCGCGATCTCTCCCACGTACGTCGGGCTGACGGGCGCGGCGCGCCTGGTCGATCTCCCCGTCCGGCCGGTCCGCGGGGGCGAGCGGGGGATCGACTTCGACGATCTGGGCGCGCAGATCGCCGAGGCCCGCGCCGCGGGTCTGCGGCCACGCGCGCTGTACCTCGTGCCGGATGTGGCCAACCCGACCGGCATCAGCCTGGATCTCGATGCGCGGCAAGAGCTGCTGCGGGTGGCCGAGGCGGAGGATCTGCTGCTGCTGGAGGACAACGCGTACGGTGTGTTCGCCGGAGAGGGCAGGCTGCCGTCGTTGAAGTCGCTGGACACCGGGCGCAGGGTGGTCCGGCTCGGCTCGTTCGCCAAGACGGTGCTGCCGGGGGCGCGGGTGGGCTACGCGGTGGCCGATCAGCGTGTGGTGGACGAGAACGGCGGCACCTCCCTCCTCGCCGACCATCTCTCCACCATCAAGAGCATGCTCACGGTGAACACCTCGCCCTGGGCGCAGGCCGTGGTCGGCGGGGCGCTGGTCGAGCACGGCTACAGCCTGCCGGCCGCGAACCGCCGGGAGATCGACGTCTACCAGCGCAATCTCCGGCTCATCCTGGAAGGGCTGGCTCGCCGCTTCCCGCGGGATTCGGCGGGGCCCCTGATCTCCTGGAACACCCCCACCGGTGGCTTCTTCCTCACCCTGACGGTTCCGTTCCGGGCGGATGACGAGCTGCTTGAGTACTCCGCCAAGGAACATGGCGTGTTGTGGACTCCCATGTCCCACTTCTACGGCGGTGACGGCGGGTACGAGCAGATCCGTCTCTCCCTGAGCCAGCTGACACCGGAGACCATCGATGTCGGTCTTGACCGGTTGGCGTCTCTGGTACGGGAGTGTGCCGCGGCGCGGTGACCGGGACGCTGAGCCCGGACCGGGCTCTTGCCCCGGACCCGGCTGGCTCTTGCGCCCGTTCAGTGCGCCCACGCTCAGTGCGCCGCCCGTACCGGGCCCAGGGGCGGTGGCTCGCCCGCGAACGGACCCGGTGACGGACCCGGGACCGGGCCCGAGCCCGGGTCCGTCTCCGGCAGCCGCGCCGTGGCCAGCCCCGCGAGCAGGCCGGCCCCGGCGGTCACTTCCGGGAAGCTGAGCGCGTTGCCGAAGGCCGACTCGACGGCCAGGGCTGTCAGGGCCGCGGCCGCCGTCAGGACGGCCGGTGTGTGGCGCGGTGAGCGCCACAGCGCGTACAGCAGCCAGCCGAAGGCCGTGCCCAGCAGGGCGAGGCCCGGCAGCCCCTGGCCGGCGGCCTGCTGCAGCGGGGCCGAGTACGGGGTGTCGTCCGCGGCGGCCGGTGACTGCTGGGCGGTGGGGCTCAACTCGCCGAACCGGTCGGGCCCCGCTCCGCGCAGCGGTCCGTGTTCGGCGATCTGGGCCGCGTCGTGCCACAGCCGCACCCGGTGTTCGCCCAGCCGGTCGCGCAAAGGTGCCGAGAGTGCGCCGGGGAGGGCGTCCTCGGCCATGGCCCAGCAGCCGCCGACGGCCACCGTCGCGACCAGGGCCAGTCCGGCAAGACCCGGCAGCCGGCGGCGGGTTCGGGCGGCGGCGAGCGAACACAGCAGCACCAGGGCCCCGGCCACACAGCCCACCGCAGAGCCGACCACCAGGGCCATGGCCGTGATCGCCACGGCCAGCAGGCGCAGCGCCAGCCGGAGCGCGGCCGACCGGGCGGCCCAGGCCGCGCCGCAGGCCGCCCCGACGGCGAGCGTGAACTGCGCCGCATGGGCGCCGCCATGGCCGCTCATCCCGTCCGGGACGGTGCAGGCCAGGCCGAGACCCGCGAGCGCGGCGGCCGTGGCGGCGGCGACCGGCAGCAGCGTTCCGGCGATCCGGCCGCATGCGTAGCCGGCGGCGACGGCCAGCACGGCGAGCAGGACCCCTTCGGGGCGGGCGGTGCGGCCCGCGGCGCAGACCAGGGCCCAGACGGCGCAACAGCCGAGGACCGCGGTGCCCACGATGTCGGGCGCGCTGTGGTGTTCCCGTACGACAGGCCGTGCCACTGAAGACGCCATCCCGTTCGACCCCCCGAGTCGTGACGGGCACCGCGTGCCTGGCCGGCCGTCCGCGGGGGCCGGAGGCCCGCCGGAGGCGGCCAAAGGCCGCATGCGGGCCTGGACGGATACCGTAGCGACTGGGGCCGGATATGTGTATATGTTGCGCAGAAATGATGCGGCAGGTGTGTGACAGCTGTGCGGAAGGTGTCCGGCTGTGACGGGAATGGCATCCGGTGCCGCCCCGCCCGGACCGATAGCCTCAGCGTATGCCTACTCCCGACTTCATCCTGGAACTGCGGGCCACCGCGGGTCACCAACTGCTGTTCCTGCCGGGCGCCAGTGCGGTCGTCCTCGACGACGAGGACAGAGTGCTGCTCGGGCGCCGAGCCGACAACGGCCGCTGGGCGCTCCCCTCCGGCATCCCCGAACCCGGTGAGCAGCCCGCGACGGCGGTGGTGCGCGAGGTGTACGAGGAGACCGCGGTGCGCTGTGTCCCCGAGCGCATCGTGCTCGTCCACACCGCGGAGCCGGTGACCTATCCCAATAAGGATGTATGCCAGTTTGTCGACATCTGTTTCCGCTGTCGCGCGGTGGGCGGCGAGGCGCGGGTGAACGACGAGGAGTCCCTGGAGGTGGGCTGGTTCCCGGTCGACTCGCTGCCGGAGCTGGACGAGTACGCGCTGACCCGGATCAAGCGGGCCTTCGAAGACGGCCCGACGTGGTTCGATTCCACCATCCCGGAGTGAAGTATGTGCCGGGCGCACATCGGTTGGGCCCCGGCCGCCGCTTAGCCTGCCCGTCATGAGCGCGTCCACCACACCGGGCCCCGCCGCCGGGGCCACCACGGGCCCTGCCGCCGGGGCCACCACGGGCCTCGGCGGCCGTACCGCACTCGTCACCGGGGCCGCCGGCGGTATCGGCCGGGCCTGCACCCTCCGGCTGGCCGCCGCCGGAGCCACGGTCCTGGCGGTCGACCAGGACGAGAAGGGGCTCGCGGAGCTCGCCGCCCTGGCGGCCCGGACCGAGGCGGCGCCCGGGCTGCCGGGCAGAGTGGAGGCGCGGGCGCTCGACCTGACCGACCTCGACGCGGCCGAGCGGGCCGCCGAAGGCGTCGACATCCTGGTCAACAACGCCGGGCTGCAACTCGTACGGCCCATCGAGGACTTTCCGCCCGAGGCCTTCTCCCGGGTGCTCACGGTGATGCTGGAGGCCCCCTTCCGGCTGCTGCGGGGCGCGCTGCCGCATATGTACGCCCAGGGCTGGGGGCGGATCGTCAACATCTCCTCCGTCCATGGGCTGCGCGCCTCGGCCTACAAGTCGGCGTACGTGGCCGCCAAGCACGGACTGGAAGGGCTCTCCAAGGTCGCGGCCCTGGAGGGCGCGCCCCACGGGGTCACCTCCAACTGCGTCAACCCCGGCTATGTCCGCACCCCGCTCGTGGAGCGGCAGATCGCCGACCAGGCCGCCGCCCACGGCATCCCCCCGGAGCGGGTCGTCTCCGAGATCATGCTGGCCGACTCCGCGGTCAAGCGGCTGATCGAACCGGAGGAGGTCGCCGAGGCCGTCGCCTACCTGTGCGGTCCGCACACCTCCTTCATCACCGGCGCCTCGCTCGCCATGGACGGCGGATGGACCGCCCACTGACCGGACCGCTGCCCGGGCGTACGGCGGCCCACCCCGGCGAGCGGGCACCCGAGCGGGCACCCGAGCGGGCGTCGGGGTCGCGCCCGGGCACTGGCGGGTCCGAGCCCGGCGGGAGTATCCCTGTGACCATGTCCGATGATCAGCCGGAGACCCCGTACCTGGAACTGCTCGCGCGCGGCGCGCCCGCCGAGGCGTACGAGCGTCCGGTGCTGCGCGCCCGGGCCGAGGGGGCGTCGGCCGCCCGGCTCGTCGCCCTGGAGCGCGCCAAGCTGTTGGCCCTGCGCGTACGCGGCGAACTGGAGGGGCGCAGACGCCGCGAGGCCGAGCTGTCCGCGCTCTTCGAAACCGCACACGATCTGGCGGGGCTGCGCGACCTGGACGCGGTGCTCCAGGCCATCGTGCAGCGCGCCCGCTCGCTGCTCGGCACCGAGGTCGCGTATCTCACGCTCAACGACCCCCAGGCCGGGGACACCTATATGCGGGTCACCGACGGTTCGGTCTCGGCCCGCTTCCAGCAGCTGCGGCTCGGCATGGGGGAGGGGCTCGGCGGGCTGGTCGCGCAGACCGCCCGCCCGTATGTGACCGAGAGCTACTTCGACGACGAGCGGTTCCAGCACACCCGGACCATCGACGCGGGCGTCACGGACGAGGGCCTTGTGGCCATCCTCGGCGTGCCGCTGATGCTGGGCAGCGGGGTCATCGGCGTGCTGTTCGCCGCGGACCGCCGCGCCCGCGTCTTCGAACGCGAACAGCTCGCCCTCCTCGGCTCCTTCGCCGCCCACGCGGCCGTCGCGATCGACACGGCCAATCTGCTGGCCGAGACGCGTTCCGCGCTCGCCGAGCTGGAGGCCGCCAACGAGATCATCCGCGATCGCAGCGAGGTCATCGAACGCGCCTCGGAGGTGCACGACCGGCTGACCGAGCTGGTGCTGCGCGGCGGCGGAGTGCACGATGTGGCCGCCGCCGTGGCCGAGGTGCTGAGCGGGACGGTGGAGTTCGTCGAGGCGCATACGGCGCCGGCCGCGGCCGTGGACCGCTCCCGGGCCGACGGCCACGCCGTACGGCACGGCGAGGACTGGATCGCCGCGGTCTCCGCGAGCGGCGAACTGTTCGGCGCGCTGGTGCTGCGCGGCCACCCCCGCCTCGACCCCATGGACCAGCGCACCCTGGAGCGGGCCGCCGTGGTCACCTCGCTGCTGCAGCTGGCCCGGCGCTCGGCGGACGAGGCCGAACAGCGCGTACGCGGCGAGCTGCTGGACGATCTGCTCGACGCCCCCGACCGCGAGCCGCGGCTGCTGCGCGAGCGCGCCGCCCGGCTGCGGGCGGACCTGGACGCGCCCCATGTCGTACTCGCCGCCGGGATCGACGCGCCCGGCGCGGCGCATGGCGCGGCGGGCGGTGCGGCCGGCGGTGGCGGGCCTGGTGGGGCGTCCGGTGGGGCGTCAGGCAGGGCGTCCGGCTCGGGATCCGGAGAGCCCGGCAACGGCGGACCACGGGCGCGGTCGGCCGGGCCGCCGCCGGACGAGGCGGCCGACCGGCAGCGGCTGTGGTCCGCGGCCACCCATCTGGCGGCGACCCGGCACGGCCTGGCCGCCGCCCGCGACGGCGGCACCGTCCTGCTGCTGCCCCTGGCCGACGGGGAGGGCGCCGACGCCCTGGCCCGCCGCACCGCCCGGCAGCTCGGCACCGCCGTACACGCGGCGGTCACCGTCGGCGCCTCCGCGCCGGTGTCCGCACCCGCCGCCCGCCCCGGCGAGGTGGCCTCGGCGTACGCGGAGGCGCGGCGCTGTCTGGACGCGCTGCGGGTGCTGGGCCGCGGCGGCCAGGGCGCCGCGGCCGAGGACTTCGGCTTCCTCGGCCTCCTGCTGGCCGGCTCCCGCGACGGTACGGGGGACGCCGCCCGGGTGGCCGGGTTCGTCGACCGCACCATCGGCGCGGTCGTCGACTACGACGCCCGGCGCGGTACGGACCTGGTCCGCACCCTCGACGCGTACTTCGCGAGCGGGATGAGCCCGGCCCGTACCAAGGACGAACTGCACGTCCACGTCAATACGGTGGCCCAGCGGCTGGAGCGGGTCGGACGGCTGCTCGGCCCCGACTGGCAGTCGCCGTCCCGCGCCCTGGAGGTACAACTCGCCCTGCGGCTGCACGGCCTGGCCTCGGCGGTCGCTCGCTGAGGCCAGGCCGTGCGGCGGCGCTGCCCGGCCCTTCCCGCAGGCTCGTCAGGCCGAGGCCGAACGGGGCGCCGCACCCGGCTCGTTCGCAGTCTGCGGCGCCCCGTTCGGCTCGTTCGCGCCCTGTGCCGCCGCGCTCGGCCGCGCGGCCGGCGTCGGCTCGATCCCGGCCAGGTCGCGGTCCCGGGTCTCTTTGGCGGCGCCGACCGCTACCAGGGTGAGCAGCACTGCCGCGATGACGTAGAGCGCGATCGGGACGGAGCTGTCGTAGTCGGCCAGCAGAGCCGTGGCGATCAGCGGGGCGGGGGCGCCGGCCGCGACCGATGCGAACTGGGCGCCGATCGAGGCGCCCGAGTAGCGCATCCGGGTCGCGAACATCTCGGAGAAGAAGGCCGCCTGCGGGGCGTACATCGCGCCGTGGAAGATCAGCCCGACCGTGACCGCGAGCACCAGCGCACCGAAGTCCCGGGTGTCGATGAGGGCGAAGAAGGGGAAGGCCCACGCGCCCACGCCCGCGGCCCCCAGCAGATACACCGGGCGGCGGCCGATACGGTCCGACAGCGCGCCCCAGGCCGGGATCACCGCGAAGTGCACGGCGGAGGCGATCAGCACGGAGTTGAGTGCGGTCTGCTTGCCCAGGCCCACATGGTCGGAGGTCGCGTAGACCAGGACGAAGGCCGTGATGACGTAGTAGCTGATGTTCTCCGCCATCCGGGCGCCCATCGCGACCAGCACATCCCGCCAGTGGTGGCGCAGGACGGCCACCAGCGGCAGCTTCTCGGCCAGGTCGTCCGCCGTCTCGGCCTCGGTCTTGCGGGCCTCGGCCCGCGCCAGGGCCTCCTTGAAGACAGGCGATTCATCGACAGAGAGACGAATCCACAAGCCGATCAGCACCAGCACGCCCGAGAGCAGGAACGGCACCCGCCAGCCCCAGGACAGGAACGCGTCGTCGGACAGCGTGGCGGTCAGCACCGACAGCACACCGGTGGCCAGCAGCTGTCCGGCGGGCGCGCCGGTCTGCGGCCAGGACGCCCAGAAGCCGCGCCGGCGCGCGTCCCCGTGCTCGGACACCAGCAGCACCGCCCCGCCCCATTCGCCGCCGAGCGCGAAGCCCTGGACGAGGCGCAGCGCGGTCAGCAGTACGGGCGCGGCGGAGCCGACCGTGGCGTGGGTCGGCAGCAGGCCGATCGCACAGGTCGCCCCGCCCATCAGCAGCAGGCTCAGGACCAGCAGCTTCTTACGGCCGAGCCGGTCGCCGTAGTGGCCGAAGACGAGGGCGCCGACGGGCCGGGCGGCGAAGCCGACCGCGTACGTCAGGAAGGACAGCAGCGTGCCGACCAGTGGATCGGTGTCGGGGAAGAAGACCTTGTTGAAGACGAGCGCGGCGGCGGAGCCGTACAGGAAGAAGTCGTACCACTCGATGGTGGTGCCGATGAGGCTCGCGGCGACGATACGGGGGAGGCTCGCGGGTGCTGTGGGCGTCGGTGGAGCGGATGCTGCGGAGGCCATGTGCACCACTTCCAGAAGTTCGGTGGGGACGTGTACGTGTCCGCACAAGGTAGGAACACGCTGGTCAGTGGCACATGTGGCGGGACACCATACTTCGGGGCCGGAGTGTGCGTGCCGCCTCCGCGTCCGGTTCCCCCTTTCCCCCCGCGGCCGGTCGCGCGTACGACGGGCCGTTGCCGGGTGTCGGCCCGCCGTACGCGGTATGAGCTCGGCCTACCGGGAGTCGGCCGTCACCTCCTCTTCCTCCTCCTCGGAGTCGAGGATGCGATCTCCGTACAGGTCCTGCAGCCAGGCGCTCTGGTAGATGGTGTCGAGATAGCGTTCACCGAGGTCCGGGGCGATGGCCACCGCGGTGAGGCCGGGCGTACCATGCCGGCCCAACCAGTCCATCGCGCCGCTGACCACCGTCCCGGTGGAGCCGCCGAACAGGAACCCGCGTCTGGCCAGCCGGTGGCAGGCACGGATGGTGTCCGCCTCCTCGACCTGGATCACCTCGTCCACATAGGACTCGTCGAGCAGCGGGGGGCGGATGCTCGTACCCAGGCCGGGAATCATCCGGCGGCCGGGTTTGCCACCGAAGGTCACCGATCCGGCGCTGTCCACGGCGACGATCCGCACCGGACGGTGCCATTCCCGGAAGTAGCGTGCGCAGCCCATGAGGGTCCCGGTGGTGCCCGCGCCGATGAACAGCACGTCCAGGTGCGGGAACTGGCGGGCGATCTCCGGGCCCGTCCTGCGGTAGTGCGCCCGCCAGTTGCCCGGGTTGGTGTACTGGCTGAGCCACACATATCGGTCATCGGAGGCGCACAGCGCGCGTACGTAGTCGATACGGGCGCCGAGGAAGCCGCCGTTGGGGTCCACGTCGGCGATGATGTGCACCTCGCTGCCCAGCGCCTCCATCAGCAGTCTGGCCGACAGGTTGCAGCGGGAGTCAGTCACACACAGAAACCGGTAGCCCTTGCTGGCGGCGATCATGCTGAGCGCTACGCCCAGATTTCCGGACGAGGACTCGACCAGGATCGAATCCCGGGTCAGGACTCCATGCCGCTCGGCGGTCTCCACCATCTCGACCGCGGCCTTCAACTTGATCGAACCGGCGAAGTTGAAACCCTCGCACTTCAGATAGAGGGAGCGCCCGAATGTCGGCCGGAGGTCGACATAGAGCCGGCTCTCGTTGAAGGCATGGGGTGCGGATATGACGGGCACGCTGGCCTCCTGATGCCTGAGCTGAGGGATGGGACGGTCAGCCGTACCGGCGCAGGTCGTGGAAGAAGTCGTCGATGAGGTGGAGCTGTCCGGAGCGGAGCACTTCGTCGTAGACGTATGTGCCGACGGCGAGGTCGAGGACGCCGAGTCCGAAGGGCGAGAAGATCACCGGCCGGTCGGTCGGCGGGTTCACCCGCCCGGCCATGACGTCGTCGAGGGTGCCGTACAGGAAGTCGCGGTGGCCGGTGAGCTGCTCGGCCAAATGCGGGGAGGTGTCGGCCTTCAGGCAGTGCTCCACGTCGTCGACGATATTGGCCGAGGCGAGCAGGATCTCGGGGGCGAGGTCGCGCAGGGACACATGCAGGACCAGCGGGTGGTGGGTGAACCAGCCCGGGTCGGTGATATGAGGCCGGTCGGCGATGGTGGCGAAGACCACCAGATCGCTGGAGCGCACCAGTTCCTCGGCGCTGTCGTGGACCGTGATCTGCCCGGAGTGTTCGTGTCCGCCGGCCCGCCGCAGATAGCCGTGGAAGCCCGTGGCGCTGTCGGCGGACACGTCGTGCACGCCGATGGTGTCGAATATCCAGCCGGTGCCGGCCAGGAAGGTGTGGACATAGCGGGCGATCAGGCCCGTGCCGACGAATCCGATCCGGGTGGGGCGGGGCCTGGTACGGCTGAGCCAGTCGGCTGCCAGCGCGGCGGACGCCGCGGTTCTGGTGGCGCTGATGATCGAGCTCTCCAGGCAGGCGAAGGGGTAGCCGGTGTCGTGGTTGAGGATGAGGACCGCGGAGGCCCGGGGCACGCCGGATGCCACATTCGCCGGCCCGGCGCCGTGCAGCCGGTAGGCGGCCTCGACCAGCTCCACGATCCGTTTCTCGCGCCCCTCCAGTGCCCGCCGCACCTGCTCACCGGAGATCACCGCGAAGCTCGGCGCCGGGACCGGGTGGGAGGTGGCGGGCTGGGGGGCGGGGGACAGCAGGGGGTTCATGACCGGGCCACCTCCACGGTCGGGCGGCTGTCGGCCGGGCCCCCGGGCGGGCGGCCGTCGGCCAGGCGCTGGGGCTCGGCCATGGCCACCAGCACCTGGCGCTCTCCGGTGAAGGCCTCTCTGCTGTGCGCGGTGCGGATGTTGTCGACCAGCATCAGATCGCCGGCCTGCCAGGGCTCACGCGCGGTGTGGGCCTCGTAGGTGGAGTTGATCAGCTGGATGATGTCCTCGCCGATCGGGGTGGAGTCCGCGAAGCGGGTGTTGAACGGCAGCCCGTCCGCTCCGTAGACGTCCACCAGGTACTCGTGTACCTCCGGGGCGAGTGTCCACTCGTTGAGGAAGGCGATCTGGTTGAACCAGCAGCGCCGGCCGGTGAGCGGATGCCGCACCACGGCGCCACGGAGTTGCCGGGTGCGCAGGGAGCCGTCGGGTTGCCAGGCGAAGTCGATGGCGTGGGCGCGGCAGTAGCGCTCGATGGCGGCGGGGTCGTCGGTGCCGAACGACTCCGCCACGGACGCCCCGATCTCGTCGTTGTAACTGCGGGTGAGCAGCCACCCTTCCCGCTCGAACCGCTCGCTCAGCGTGGCGGGCAGCGCCTGGAGCACATGCTCCGCGTCGGCCACCGCGGTCGCCCCGCCCTCGCTGGGCGCTTCCAGACACGCGAACAGCATCAGACCGGGGCACTCCAGCGTGTAGCTCAGTTCATGGTGCATACACATCGGCTGGTTGGTCGGCCAGGCGGTGGAGGAGTACAGCCCGGGGCCGTGGATCTGCCGGGGGGCGAAGGCCTCCCGCTCCGCCATCAGCTCACCGGCCAGCTCCGCGAACACGGCACCGACCTGATCCACCTCGCGCAGCCCAAGGCCGCGGACGAGAACCACACCGTGTTCGGTGACCTGCGCGCGCAGCGCCTCGCGGTGCTCGGCCGCCCAAGTCGAGGCGCATTCGGGGGACTCGACGTGCAGCATCGGAGGTCTGCCCGGTCGTAGCTGCACCGCGGAGAGCGGTTCCAGGGATGTGGACGACATCTCGGTTCCTTTCGATCGCCACTCAGAAGGCTCAGCTCGGGGAGGAGCCTCAGGAGGGGGCCGGCGATTCCGCCGAGGTCGGCGATTCGGCGGCGCTCAGGACGGCCTGTGCCGTTACGAGCGGACGGGTACGCGGGAAGTAGTGGCCACCGTCGGCGAGTTCACGCAGCTCCACCCGCTCGGCGAGGAGCCGCCAGTCGCGGTACCGGGCGCGGTAGTCCGCCGTGCTCGGGTCGTCGGCGGCGATGACGACGGTGACCGGCGCGGAGAGCTTCGCCGTCGGCGGGGTCTCCAGGGCGTCGGTGAAATAGCGGTGTGCGGCCACG
This sequence comes from Streptomyces sp. NPDC000941, assembly GCF_053599555.1. NCBI lineage: Bacteria > Bacillati > Actinomycetota > Actinomycetes > Kitasatosporales > Streptomycetaceae > Streptomyces > Streptomyces sp. NPDC000941. The sequence continues at coordinate 22,005 of NZ_JBSFMM010000109.1, read as the reverse complement.
CAGTCGTGCCGGTAGGCGGCACCGATGCGCTCGGCGTGCCGCTCGTTGAGCTCCGCGAGTTCGGTGTAGCCGCCGTGCGCGCTCAGCCGCGCGGCGATCTCGGCGTCGGTCTGCCCCGTCAACTCGCCGATGGCGGCGCTCCGGTCGGTGGCCGTGCCGAGCAGCTGCGCGCCGAGGAACACACGGGGGACCTCCACCCCGTGCTCCTGGAGTTTCCTCGCCGTCTCCACGGCCGGCGCGGCGCCCGAGGAGTGGCCCCACAACATGACCCTGCGCAGGCCGTGCCCGGTGATCTCGGCGACGACCTGCTCCACCACCCGCGCCATCGGCGCGAACGGCTCGCCCTGGGCGGCCAGATCGTGACCGGGCAGGTCGACGCCGTACACCGCGGGCCCGCGGCCCGCCAGGGCGTCGGCCATCGGACGGAAGTTCACCGCGTTGCCGCCCGCGTAGGGGAAGCACACCAGAGCACACTCCGGGGCGCCATCCGACCCGGCCAGTGACCGGTCCGACAGGGGCTGGAGCAGCCCCGGGCGCGGCCGGGACGTGCCGTCGAGGAGTGCGGCGAGGTCGGCGAGCACCGGGTGGCGTGTGATGTCCTTGAGGGACACCGCGCGGCCCAGGGCGATGGTGAGTTTCACGGCCGACAGCGAGGTGCCGCCGGAGTCGAAGAAGTGGTCCTGCCGGCCGATCCGGTGCGGGGGAACGCCCAGCAGCTCGGCCCAGGCAGCGGCCAGCCTCCGCTCGCTCGTGGTGCGCGGAGCGTGGTGCTGCGCTCCGGCGGCCTCGCCCGTCCTCGCGGGTGTGGTCTGCTCGGCCGGCGGGGCCTGTTCGGCCAGCGCGGTCAGCGCCTTACGGTCGATCTTGCCGTTGGCGGTCAGGGGCAGATCGTGCTGCCAGTGAAAGGCCGCGGGGACCATATAGGCGGGCAGCGCGGCGCCCAGCGCCTCGCGCAGTACGTCCGCCTCCTGCCGTCGGCCGCTGTAGAAGGCGATCAGGTGTGTGCTGTGGTCCGGCCGCTCGGCGACGACCACGGCGGCGTTCCGTACCCCGGGCGCCCGCAGCAGTGTGTTCTCGATCTCGCCGATCTCGATACGGAAACCACGGATCTTGACCTGGTTGTCCCGACGGCCAAGGAACTCCAGCTTGCCACCGGGATGCCAGCGCCCCCAGTCACCCCCCAGATACAGCCGCTCACCCGGCCGGTGCGGATCGTTCCGATATGCCTCACGGGTCCGCTCGGGGTCATTGACATACCCCCGCCCCACGCACACCCCGGAGAACGCGATCAGCCCCGGGGCGCCCAGCGGCACCAGCGACAGACGCTCGTCGACGACATAGACATGCACGTTGCTGACCGCACGGCCCAACAGCACCCGCTCCGGCACCCCGGCCATGACCTCGTGGTTGGTGTCGTCCGAGGTCTCTGTCAGCCCATAGGCGTTGACCAGCTTGATCCTCGGCTGGATGGCGAACCAGCGCTGGACCAGCTCCCGCTGCAACGCCTCACCGGTCACCGAGACACACCTCAGATCGGGCAGCGCGCGGGGATACCGCTCCAGGTACGACACCACCACCTCCAGATAGGAGGGCACGACCTGCACCACGGTGGCCCGGCCACGCACCAGCGTGTCGACGAAGCGCTCCGCGTCCACGACCACCTCTTGGCCGATCAGCAGCGTCCGCCCGCCCACCAGCAACGCGGCCAGCAACTGCCACAGCGAGATGTCGAAACACTGCGGGGCCGTCTGCGCCACCACCCGCCCCTGACCGATCCCCAGGTCATCGATCTTGGCGTAGAGGTGGTTGAGCATGCCCGCGTGCTCGCACATCGCCCCCTTCGGCTCGCCGGTGGAGCCGGAGGTGAAGTAGATGTAGGCCAGCTGATCGGCCGCGACGTCCACCCCGACGTCGGTGTCGGCGTGCTGCTCCGCGTACGCCGCCTCGACCAGCACCTTCCGCACACCCGGCAGCGTGGCCAGGGCCTGATCGAGGGTGTGTGTGCTGCCGGATTCGGTGAGTACGAGTCGGCACTCGGCGCGCGACAACGTGGCCGCGATACGACCGGCGGGGAAGTGGGGCTCGATCGGCAGATACACACCCCCGGCCTTGAACACCGCCAACACCGCGGCCGGCCAGTCGAGGCCGCGTTCGGTGACCACCCCCACCACCGCTTCCCGGCCAAGACCCCGCGCCAGCAGCGCCCGAGCCAGCCGGTTCGCGCGCGCGTTCAGCTCCCCGTACGTCCACCGGCGATCGCCGTGCACCGCCGCCACCGCCTCCGGATGCGCCCGCGCCCGCTGCTCGAACAGCTCATGCGCGCGCCCCTGCGGCAGCATCCGGCGGGGCCCGGCAAGACCTTCGAGCTGATGGCGCACCTCCTGGGCCGACAGCAGACTCTGCTGCGCATGCTCAGCCTCCGCATCCGCCGCCATCAGGCCCAGCGCGGCCAGGTGGTAGCCGCCGATGCGGGCCGCGCATTCGCCGTCGATCACCTCGGTGCGATACCGCAGCCGCGCCACCAGCCGCCCGCCCCGATCACACCAACACCAGCCCACCCCCAGCACCACGCCGTCGCCCAGCCCGCGCTCGGCTCCCGCCGGGTCGAACTCGACCTCGTAACCCGCGTCGTGATCCGCCACCTCGGGCTCGGCCGCGGCGCGATGAGCGCTCAACACCAGTGCGCGCCACGACTTGGATGCGACGGTCAGCCGGCACGGCAGCGGAGGGTCCGTCGTGTCGGCGGCATAACCCGTCACCACCTCCTGCTCACCCGACAGCGCGGACAGCACCTTGGCGTGCGCGGCCAACAGCACCGCGCTCACCGGCACCCCCAACTCCCGTGCCAGTTCACGCACCCCCTCCACCACATCGCCCGGCACCGCCACTTCGTACTCGGCCACGCCCGCCACCGGCTCCCGGGTCCACCGCGGAACCACGGGGAATCCACCAGCGGTCGGCACACCGCTCACACACTCCTGATCCGCTTCCACGCGTGCTCCCATCGAATGGCCCCCCCTTCCTCACATCGCCGTGGATCCGGCGTGGTTCGCCACCGGCAGCTCCGTGGCGGGGTTTCCTCCCCACTGTGCGTCCGGGGGGACTTCCTCGCCTTTCATGAGGAAGGAATCGGGTGCCAGCACCACGCCGTCGCCCAACGTCACGCCGTAGTGCACATGGGTGCCGACCCCGAGGGTGCAGTCGGCACCGAGCGTGGTGCGGTCGGACTTGAAGGTGCCGTCCTCCTGCGAGTGGCACTGGATCTTGCTCCCGATGTTCAGGGTGCAGTCGTCCCCGACGGCGGTGAGGGTCCGCTCGGTCATATAGCAGCCGTCGTCGAAGACCCTGCTGCCGATGCGCACCCCCAACAGCCGCCAGATCAGGTTCTTGAAGGGGGTTCCGTTGAAAAGGTCGAGGTGTTCGTCCGGCACCTTCCACAGCCGTTCGTGCCACCAGAAGTACGGGTCGTAGATGGAGCACAGCCGCGGGCGCAGCGCCCGGAATGCCGCCACGCCGCGCTCCACGAGGGCGAAGTAGAGGGCGGTGAAGGCGAGCGTGAGGGCCAGATACGCGGCGATCACCACATGCCCGAGCTCACCGTAGAGGCCGATCGAGGCGAGACCCAGCGCCGTGAGCACAAAGGCGTGCAGCCACCGCACGAGCAGGAAGAAAATCATGGAGCGGGCGTTGTAGCGGTTCTTCGCGGCGAGCCTGGCGCTCAGTTCCTCCCCGCCCCTGAGGTGGTCGAATCGGGAGTCGCGCTCCACCGACCGGGGAATCTCGAAACAGGGCGAGCCGAGCAGTCCCACCCCTTCGCGGAGCTCACCGTCGAGGGGGACCATCACCTTTGTCGCGAGGAGGCAGTTGTCACCCGTCCTGGCCCCGACGGGATAGGCGATGTTGTTGCCGAGGAAGTTATGTGCTCCGATCGACGCCCGGGAGACCCGGAAGGATGTGCTCGAGAATTCCGCGTTGAGGAGGGAGAGGCCGTCGGCCACCATCGTTCCGCTGCCCACGGAGGCCAGATACGGGGTCTCGTGCCGCACCTCCGTGCCGAAGTTGGACCCCGTCTGCTCGACCCGGGACAAGTCGTATCCGAGACCGCGGAGATAGTGGACGATATAGGAGCTGTCGCCGAAGAACCATGTGAAGAACTTCAAGTTCGTCATGCCGGCAATCGCCCGGTGCGCCGCGTAGTGGAAGCCGTAGAGCGGGTAGACCTTGTCGGGCTTGATGAACAGATTCAGCAGGCGCGGAACGGTGCATACGACGACGAGACCCACGACGACGAAGCCGAAGAACAGTGCGGAGGACATGATCAGCGCGTCGATGAGGAAATTCGACGAGGTGATTCCGGCCCTTCCCGCGTCCGCTCGCTCGCCGAGCGCCGGAATCGCCTGGAACAGCATGTAGATGCCGCCGACGGTCAGCGGTAGATACAGCAGGAACAGCTGAAGCAGGGTGGCGAGGCCGAAGCGGAACCGGCGCGACGTACCGCACCGGGCCGGCCCGACCCTCACATGGTCGATCTGTGTCGGCTGCGCCGGTGACCCGTGATGGCGCTCGCCGTCCGGGACCACCTGACCGCGGTAGAGGGCGGATGAGTGGCCGAGCTGCGCTCCATCGCCCATCGAGGTGTCGATGTCGAGCACGGTCTTCTCACCGATGAAAACATCCCGACCGAGGGTGACCCGGCCGGTCTGGATGTGTCCGGCGTGCGCCCGGTAGCAGAGGAAGAACGCATCCTTGCGGATCACCGTGCCGGCCCCGACCGTGAGCAGATCGGTGCAGACGGGGATGGAGTGGGAGAGAATGGTGACTCCCTTGCCGATCCGCGCGCCGAGCGCCCGCAGGTACAGCACATACAGCGGATTGCCGATGAAGAAGTGCATCGGATTGGCGTGGAGCAGCGCTTTGACGATCCAGAAGCGCAAATAGGTCAGGCCCCAGACCGGGAACTCGCGGCTCTTCCAGCGGCCGATGAGGATCCATTTGGCGGCGATCGGGCAGGTGCACAGAACGACGAAGCCGATGCCGCCGAACAGGGCTGACCGAAGATAGGTGTCGACCAGACCCGAGCCGTCGGCGACCCATTCATAGCCTCGGGCCGCGACGAGTCCGGTGACGGAGGAATAGCCCAGGAAAACCAGCAACTGGAGTGTTCCGCACAGTACGTAATCCAGCGTGCGCGCCGATGCCTTCCGCGCCGGCCGCACCAGCTGCGTCGGTGCCGGTGAATCGACAGCGGTGGCGGTGGCGGTAGCGGCGGCGGTGTTCGCGACAGCCGCCGCCAGGCTCTGGATCGTGGGGTGTCGATAGATGTCCTTCATCGACACGGACGGCAGATCCGGTCTCTTTCTGACCCGTGCGCAGAACTGGGCCATGACCAAGGAGTTCGCGCCGAGATCGGTGAAGAAGTGGCCGGCGGTCGAAACGCGTTCTGCGGATACGACCTCCGCCAGTACTTCGGCGAGTTTCCTCTCGATGTCCGTACCCGCCGGTTCGACACCGACGCGTCCGTCGATCGCGGGTTCGTCCGGCTCCGATATCAAGACTTCGGCGGACTTCTCAGCCATTCGAGCTCCTTGAGGAAGTTTCGATGACCACCGGTCACTGGGTGCCGCTCGGACTCGATCGCGATGACACGACAGTAATGTTCGGCGGCCCGGTGTTCCTCGATTTCCTCCACCGACCGGGTGAGGAGCCCTTGTTCTTTGGCCTGTTGGTTACCTGCCGGCTATCCGTCGGCCCGTCGGCGGCTGGTGTCAGAGCAGTGTCGCCGTGAAGCTCCGGCCGTAGGAGTGGCGGGTGGCGACGCGGATCCGGGTGCCGCCGGGGAGGCGGTCGACCCGTACGCCCTCGTCCACCGAGCCGGCCCGCAGGGCGCGGCCCCGGATGACGACCGAGACCGTGTCCCGCTCGGTGGTCGGGTCGGCCACCGCCACCGATACGGTCCCGTCGCGCCCCTCACGGAGGATCACCGACGCCGGGCCGTCGATGGACAGCTGTCCGGCGTGGTGGTGGCCGGGGGCGAAGACGTTGGCGGCGATCAGACCGAGGCCCTTGTGCCGCACCGCCTGGACGCGCGCGGTGTTGGCCAGCACGTACACCGGCCCGCCGGTGTACGCCATCAGCTGCCGCTCGGACGCGTTCGGGACGAGGGCGTAGGCCATCGAGGTGGCCGGAGCGCCGGCCGGCTGTTCGACGGAGACGGAGAAGACCTGCTTGGTCACCATGGTGTCCGGGTTGGACACGCGGACGGCGCGGCGGCTGCGGGTGACCGTCTCGAGGGCCACGGTGGGCCGCCGCCCGTCCAGGAACACATAGCCGACCGCGGTGCCCTGGCCCGCGTCGGCGTAGCGCAGCCAGGCCAGCGGGGCGGTGCCGGTGCCGGACCAGGGCGTGCCGTCGCGCAGCCGCCCGGTGAGGGTGACGGTGTCCGCCGGCTGGGCCAGGCGGCTGACGCGGCTGACTCGGCTGTCGAGGGTTGTTGTCACCGCGCGCCCCGCGGGGTCGCCCACGCCCGCGGCGAGGGCGACGATCTCGTCGTCGAGCATGAACCACGACTTGGTGGCGCGGGCGTTGCGGTAGGCGACGAAGTCGTCGGGCAGGGTACCGGCCTGCTGGGCGGCGTACGCGACGTCGTCGGCCTGGACGAGCCCGGCCGCGCCGTACGCGCCGAGGCAGGCGCCGCCGGAGAGTCCGCCCGCGCCGCGGGGGAAGTAGACGTAGGTGTTCTGCGACTCGGAGGAGGAGGTGAAGCCGCGCTCCGGGTTGTCGTACCACAGGCCGCCGTAGAGCTCGGGGACCGTACGGCGGGTCTCCACGGGGGCGGTGACGCCGGCCAGGCGGTAGGGCGAGACGGTGGTGAAGTAGTCGACGCCGAAGGCCTCGGTCTGGTCCTGGCCGGAGAGATAGAGGTAGTGGGCCCCGTCGCCCTGGAACCAGGGCATCAGGTTCTCGCCGTTCATGTACTCGTACTTGCTGATCCTCGGTGAGCTGCGGGCCAGCGCGAAGGCATAGCCGGGGCGCCGGTGGACGGTCTTGTCCATCGCGTTGAACGCGACGTGGCGCTCGGCCGGGTTGAGGTCCTTCGCGGGGATCCCGGTGTCGGCGAGGATGTCGGCGTAGCGGGCGACGCTGACGGGGGACAGGAAGCGCGCCGGGTCGAGGGTGGCCCGGGAGTTCTGCCGTACGAACTTGACGTAGCCCTTGAGGGCGGTGGCGTCGGCCCCGGCCGCATAGCCGGACAGGTCGACGACGGCCTCGACGACCTCCGCGACATCGGTGTATCCCGTGGCCGTGCTGCGGGACACCCCGCGGCCCTTGACGATCTCCATCATCCAGCCCTCGAACACCAGCGGCGCGAAGCCGCGCACCACCCACTCCCGCACGGCGCCGACGCGGTCCTGGCCCTGGGCGTAGCCGGTGCCTTCGAGGAACTTGATGGCCTGGACCATGCGGGTGAGCAGGCCCTTGCCGTAGGAGCCGGTGTAGGCGACGGAGGCGTGCTGGATGAAGGAGCCGTCGGCGTAGAAGCCGTCGGTGACGTTGTGGCTGAGGTGGTACGGGTCGATGGTGGCGAGGACGGTCAGCTGGTCGGCGACCGCCTTGGTGATACGGGCCTCGTCGCCGAGCACCGCGCCTTGGAGGATCCGGTTGGTGGTGATGTCGGCGAGGTTGGCGCCGGTGTGGAAGCGGGAGTCGAGGTCGACGTCGCCGGACTTGCCGTTGCGGAGGTAGGCGTCCATCGAGGCGACGCAGATGGCGGTCAGGTCGGGGCGGTACGCGGCGAGCTCGTCCTTCAGCAGGACGAGGGTCCGGGTCAGCTGGGACGAGATGCCGATCTCCCAGTTGAACCAGTTGCCGTAGTAGCCCTTCGACTGGTCGCCGTAGTAGTCGTCGTGGAGCCGGACCAGGCCGTCGATGACCCGCCGCTGGACGGCCGTGTCACCGCCCGGGGCCGCGCCACCGGGGGCGCGGGTGGCGAGGGCGATCTCGTACAGGTACTGGAAGGACGTCGTCAGGTTGGTGTCGCTGCTCCCCAGCGGGAGGCCGCGGAACAGCTCGTCCGGCCCGGCGCCGTCCAGGGCGGCCAGCCGGGCCTTGGCGGTGGAGGCGATGGCGGCGAGCTTGGTGGCGACCTCCGGCCGGGCGTTGGAGTCGGCGGTGCCGGCGAGTACGGCGACGGTGTTGCCGATCAGCGTTGCCCGGTCCTCGGCGGCCTCGGCGGGTGTCGCCTCCCGCGGCGCCTGGGACCAGGCCCGCTGCGGCGGCGCCACCGCCGACAGGGTCGCGGCCGGGACGATCGACAACAGGGCACGACGTGTCATCCGCACGGGACGCTCCAGGGGTTGGCCGGAAAGCGCTCGGCGCATTCAACCAACGGTGACCTTCCCTGTCACCAGTCCGGGCGATGATTGCATCTTCATGCCGAAGCCCTCCGGCCAGCCCGTCCCGGATCAGACCTTGCGGTAGTCGTACGCCTCCTCCGCCGCCCGCGCGACCGCGTCCACGTCCGCCCCCGCCGAGGCCGCGACGACCGCCGCCACCGCGCCCTCGACCAGCGGCGCGTCCACCAGCCGGGAGCCCGGGGGCAGCTCGTCGCCCTCGGCCAGCAGCGCCTTCACGGTCAGTACGGCGCTGCCCAGGTCCACCAGGACCGCCACGCCCGCGCCCTGGTCGACCGCGTGAGCCGCCTCGGCGACCAGCTCCGGGCTGGTGCCGAGCCCGCCGTCCGGCGTGCCGCCGGCCGCGGTGACCGGCGCGGTGCTGCCGCCGCCGGCCAGCCCGGTGGCCAGCTGTGCCACCGACTCGGCGACGGCGGCGCTGTGCGACACCAGCACCACGCCGACCCGCTTCTCCGCGTCACTCATGAAGAAGCCACCTCCGCGAGGGCCGCGAACAGCAGCGCCGACGAGGTGGCGCCGGGGTCCTGATGGCCGATGCTGCGCTCACCCAGATAGCTGGCCCGGCCCTTGCGCGCCAGCATCGGCACGGTGGCCAGCGCGCCCTTGTCCGCGGCCTCGCTCGCCGCCGCGAAGGACCCGCCGTCGGCGGCCAGCGCGTCCAGCGCGGGGAGGAGCGCGTCCAGCATCGTCTTGTCGCCGGGCGCGGCGCCGCCGAGCTGGGCCACCGCGTCCACACCGGTCCGCAGCGCGTCGGCCAGCTGTCGTACGGTGACCTGCTCGGCGTCGCCGAGCGCCTTGCCCGCCCGGCGCAGCAGCGTCCCGTACAGCGGCCCCGAGGCGCCGCCCACCTTGGAGATCAGCTGACGTCCGGCCAGGATCAGCACGGCCCCCGGCGGGCCCGGCGGCTCCTTCTCCAGGGCTTCGGTGACGGCCGTGAAGCCGCGCTGCATATTGCTGCCGTGATCGGCGTCACCGATGGCCGAGTCCAGGTCGGTCAGCCGGGTCGCCTCCCGGCTTATGGCCGCGGCCGCCGCGGTGAGCCAGCGGTGGAAGAAGGCGGCGTCGAGCGCCGGTTCGCCGGCGGTTTCGCTGCTGGACACAGAGCTGGGCACAGGGCGCCTCCTCGGTCGAATGGCCAAACGGCGACAGCGTATGTATCGGTGGCGGGGGCCGGTCCCGGTCAGCAGCCCCAGCGCAGCCCGGCGGTCCTTACCGGCGCGTTCCACAGTCGCAGCAGTTCCTCGTCGACCCGGCACAGGGTCACCGAAGCGCCCGCCATGTCGAGCGAGGTGACGTAGTTGCCGACGAGCGTATGTGCCACCACCACCTCGCGCTCGCCGAGCACCCGGTGCACCTCGGCGGCGAAGCCGTACAGCTCCAGCAGCGGCGTGGCGCCCATGCCGTTGACGAGGACGAGGACCGGGTTGTCGGTCCGCAGCTCCTCCAGCGCCGCGTCCACCGCGAAGTCGGCGATCTCGTGGGAGGTCATCATGGCCCGCCGCTCGCGCCCGGGCTCGCCGTGGATGCCCACGCCCAACTCCAGCTCCCCGGCCGGGAGGTCGAAGGTCGGGCCGCCCTTGGCGGGGGTGGTGCAGGCGCTGAGGGCGACGCCGAAGCTCCGCGACGACTCGTTGACCTGCCGGGCGAGCGCCGCCACCCGGTCCAGCGGCGCGCCCTCCTCGGCCGCCGCGCCGGCGATCTTCTCCACGAACAGCGTCGCCCCGGTGCCGCGCCGCCCGGCCGTGTAGAGGCTGTCGGTCACCGCCACGTCGTCGTTGACCAGGACCTTGGCGATCTGTACGCCCTCGTCCTCGGCGAGCTCGGCCGCCATGTCGAAGTTGAGGACGTCGCCGGTGTAGTTCTTGACGATGAACAGGACCCCACTGCCGCTGTCCACGGCGGCCGCGGCCCGCACCATCTGATCGGGCACGGGGGAGGTGAAGACCTCGCCGGGGCACGCCGCGTCCAGCATTCCGGGCCCGACGAATCCCCCGTGCAGCGGCTCATGCCCCGATCCGCCGCCGGAGACCAGCGCGACCTTGCCGGCGACCGGGGCGTCCCGCCGGACGATCACCCGGTTCTCGACGTCCACCGTCAACTCGGGATGCGCGGCGGCCATTCCGCGCAGGGCGTCGGCGACCACGGTCTCGGCAACGTTGATCAGCATCTTCATCTGCGTGTCCGTTCTCCGCCGGGTGGAGCTGTACGGGTGGAGCTGTCCGCGGGATGAAAATCCTACGGATCTCCGGCGCTCATGGCACCCCTTGAGCGCTGAGCTGAATGGATCAATGCGGCGAAAAAGGTACAAAAGCATCATATGGTTCGCGCATGGAGAATACTGTCGCCCCGGCCGCCGCCACCCCGCGCCCGCGCCCGCAACCCTTCGAGCCGGCGCGCCATCGCCGTCCCGCGCCCTGGCTCGCGCTGGTGGCCGCCGGTTACGCCCTCGTCCAGCTCCTCGTGGTCATCCCGCACACCGCGCACGCCCTGGGCTGGGACGAGTCCGTGTACGTCTCCCAGGTCGACCCGCGCCACCCGGCCGCGTACTTCAGCGCCCCCCGCTCCCGCGGCATCAGCATGCTGGTCGCCCCGGTCGTCTCCGTGACCTCCTCCATTCCGGTGCTGCGGGTACTCCTCGCGGTGCTCTCCGCCGCCGCCCTGTACGCCGCCTTCCGGGTGTGGCGCCGGATGCTCGGCCGCGGCACGGTCGCCCTGGCCGCACTCCTGTTCGCCGGGCTGTGGATCACCCAGATCAGCGGACCGACGGTGATGCCGAACCTGTGGGTGGCGATCGGCGCGGTGGCCGCCGTCGGCTGGTTTCTGCGCGCCCCCGCCGAGCGCAACGCGCGCTGGTGGCTGGCCGCCGTCATCGCGGGTGTCACCCTCGTACGGACCCCCGACGGGGGCTGGCTGGCCCTGCCGCTGCTGGCCGGGGCCGTGGCCATCCGGGCCTGGCGGCCGGCCCTGCCCGCGCTGCTCGGCGGGCTCACGCTGGGCGCCACACAGTGGGTGGGCGAGGCGTACGCCCGCTTCGGCGGCGTCCTGGAGCGGCTGCGGGTCTCCAGCGATGTCGAGGGCGGCATGGGGCTGCACTTCAACGTCGGGGCGGCGCTGCGCAGCCTGAACGGGCCGCAGCTGTGCCGTCCGTGCGAGGTGCCGCTGCGCCACCCGGAGCTGACCGTGTGGTGGCTGGCGCTGCCGCTGCTGACCGCCGCCGCGGTCGTCGTCGCCGTACGGGACCGCCGCGACCGCCGGGAGCGCGTGTCCCGCCCGGGCGCCCCGCACCACGGCCATCCGCTCGCGCTGACCATCCTGCCGATCGTCTGCGCCGCCGCGCTCGCCATCCCGTATCTGCTGCTCATCGGCTACTTCGCGCCGCGCTTCCTGATGCCCTCGTACGCGCTGCTCGCGCTCCCCATGGCCGAGCTGCTGCTCCGTACCGTCCAGGGCGTGCGCTCCCCGCAGCCCGTGGCGGTCGCGCTCGGTGTGGTGGTCACCCTCCAACTGGCCTCGCAGCATGTGGTGCTCGGCCGCTCGGCGGCCCAGTCGGAGAAGGTCAACGGAAGCTACCGGACGGCCGCGGCCGCGCTGCACCGGCTGGGGCTGCGGTCGCCGTGCCTGGTCGCCGGCGACCACGCCCTGCCCATCGCGTACCACGCGGGCTGCGCCTCCGCCCAGACCAGCGGGAACAACCGGTCCATCACGCCCGCGGCGCTGGTGCTGCGGTCCGCCCGGGAACCCACCGCCGTGCTCACCCACCGCTCCCGGCCGCGTCCCCCGGCCTATGCGCAGACGTGGGTGGCGTATCGGCTGCCCGGGACGGACTGGACCGCCCATCTGCCGCCGGATCAGGCGCGTGAGCTCCAATCCCGACAGAAGGTGTCCGGTAATCCCGGGAGCATGGGGCCCATGACGAGTGCGACGACGACCAGTTGGGCCGGGTTCGAGGCGGCGGAGCCCGCGTTCTCCACCGTGGTGCGCGAGCGGTTCCAGCGCTACCCGCACCATGTGCTGGCCACCCTGCGCCAGGACGGCAGCCCGCGGGTGACCGGTCTCGAAGTGGACTTCCGCTTCGGTGAGATGTGGCTCGGCATGATGCCGGATTCGCGCAAGGCCCTGGACCTGCGGCGCGACGCGCGCTTCGCGATCCACGCCAACCCCGGTCCTGACACCGGGATGGACGGCGGCGACGTACGGGTCAGCGGGCGCGCCGTGGAGGTGACCGATCCGCAGCTGCTCGCCGGCTACGCCGAGGAGTCCCGCACGCCGGAGCCCTTCCACCTCTTCCGGGTCGAGGTGACCGAGGTGGTGCGCACCGCAGTGGAGGGCTCCGGTCCGGTGCTGCAGACCTGGCGCCCGGGCGAGGTGGTGCGGACTACCCGACGGGGCTGAGGCCCGTGTTTCCGGCGGTTGTTCACGGAAGGAGTGAGAAAAAGCCAGCCAGGAGTGTGAAGTAGGCCAAGTTGTAACACGACAAGGTGTTTCCTTCTCATCAACTCTGTTGGTATCCCTTGGGGCTGTCACCAGCACGTCCCAGGGGGTGTCCTCGGGGCGCAGTTCGGAAGGATCAACTCCCCTTGTCTGCCATCGACGACGCCGGCCGCCGTCTGCGCGCCAGGCGCAGACGGCGCGACTATCTGCTCTTCGCCGCGTTCGCCGCCCCGAACTTCCTGTTCCTGCTGCTCTTCGCCTACTGGCCGGTGGTCTACAACGGCTATCTCAGCCTGACCGACTGGGACATGATCTCCCCGGCCAAGGACTTCGTCGGGCTCGGCAATTACACCGATCTGCTCACCGACCCCGACTTCCGCGCCACCTTGTGGACCACCGTCGTCTTCGTCGTCGGCATCGTGGCCGGCGGCATCGTCCTGGGTCTCGCCACCGCGCTGCTCCTGAATCAGAAGCTGCGCGGCCGGAACGTGGTGCGGACGCTGACCTTCGCCCCGTATGTGCTCTCCGGGGCCGCCGTCGGCACCCTGTGGCTGTTCGTCTTCGACCCCAACTACGGGCTGATACGCCCGCTGATGGCCCCGCTCGGACTGACCGCCCCGGCGATGATGACCGACTCCAAGTGGGCGCTGACCGGCCTGATCCTGGTCTACCTCTGGAAGAACATCGGATTCGTCGCCGTGGTCTACCTGGCCGGGCTCCAGGGCCTGCCCAGGGATGTGTACGAGGCCGCCGCGCTGGACGGCGCCGGGCCCTGGACGCGGCTGCGCCGGATCACCCTCCCGCTGCTCTCCCCGGTCACCTTCTTCCTGTTGGTGACCTGCACCATCAGCACCTTCCAGGCGTTCGACGTGCTGGCCATGATGACCGCAGGCGGCCCGGGCACCTCCACCTCCACCCTCAGCTGGTTCATCTACGACCAGGGATTCCGCGCCTTCGACGCGGGGCGCTCCGCCGCCGGCGCGATGATCATGTTCGCCGTGCTTCTGCTGATCACCGCGGGACAGGCCCGCTATCTCGAGCGAAAGGTGCACTACCAGTGACGGCCCTCGACCCGGGGGCGCCCTCCCGCCGCCCCGGCGGCCGGGCCCGGCGCCTCGGCCTGTACGCGCTCCTCGTCCTGGTCGCGCTCATCGCGGCCGGCCCGCTGTACTGGCTGGCCTCCTCGGCGCTGAAGACCAACCCCCAGATCTACGCCTATCCGCCCCACTGGGTCCCCACCGACCTGCGCTGGAGCAACTTCACGGACGCCTGGAACGCGGCCCCCTTCGACCGGTTCTTCCTCAACTCCCTCGTGGTCTCGGTCGTCGGCACCGCCATCGAGCTGTGTTCCGCGCTGCTGTGCGCGTACGCCTTCGTCTTCCTGCCCTTCCCCGGCAAGAAGTGGCTGTTCCTCTTCCTGCTGGGCGCCATGATGGTCCCCGGCCATGTCACCCTGCTGCCCAACTTCCTGACCATCGCCCAGCTGGGCTGGGTCAACACCTGGGCAGGCCTGATCGCCCCGGGCCTGGGCTCGGTCTTCGGCACGTTCCTGCTGCGCCAGCACATGCTGACGCTCCCCAAGGAGGTCATGGACGCGGCCCGGATCGACGGTGCGGGCCATCTGCGCACCCTCTTCCGCGTCGTACTGCCCATGTCACGGCCCATGGTGATCACCGTCGCCATCGTGATCATGGTGACCAAGTGGAACGACTTCATCTGGCCGCTGATCGTGACCAGCAGTGCCGATATGCGCACTCTCCCGGTCGGCCTCCTCTTCCTGCGGGACCAGGAGACCTACGCCAACTGGGGCGCCATCCTGGCCGGCACGGTGATGGTGATCCTGCCGGTGCTCATCGTCTTCTTCATCGCCCAGCGCTACATCATCGCCGGGCTGACCCAGGGAGCCGGGAAGTGAGCCAGAGCCTCCCCAACCTGAGCCAGAGCCTCCCCCGCCCGAGCCACAGCCTCCCCAGCCGCCGGCGCTTTCTCGCCCTCGCGGCCGGGGCGCCCACGGCCGCCGCGCTGCTGAGCGCCTGCGGCACCACCACCGGGCCGGTGGACCAGCCGGGCGGATCGGTCCCCGACGGCTACTCCGGGCGCACCCGTGTCGTGCTGTGGTCCACCTTCGCGGACGTACCCGGCCGCGCCCTCCAGGATCTCGCCGACAAGTTCAACCGCGAGCAGCGCGACATCTATGTGGAGGTCCAGTTCCAGGGCACGTACGACGAATGCGCCCAGAAGGCGGTCGTCGGGCTGCTCGCCGGCCAGGCGCCCGATCTGTGCGTGCTGTCCGATGTGAAGTGGTACCGCTTCTACTTCGGGGACGCGCTCGAGCCCTGGGACGACTACATCGACCCCGGCGAGCTGCGCGCCACCTACAACGCGAGGCTGCTGGGGGAGGGGCGGGTCAAGGGCCACCACTGGTGGCTGCCGCTGGCCCGCTCCACCCCGCTCTTCTATTTCAACCGCACCCTCTTCAAGAAGGCCGGGGTACCCGACCGGGCGCCCGAGAGCTGGGAAGAGATGTACGGCTGGGCCAAGGAGATCACCCGGCTGAAGACCCAGGGCAAGCCGGTCGCCATGGAGGCGTACCAGAAGATCGACGGAGACTGGCAGTTCCAGTGCACCGCCTGGCAGTGGGGCGGCGCGTACTCCAAGGGCCTGGACGTCACCATCGACCACGAGGCCACCGTCGCGGCCGGGGAGTGGCAGCGCAAGCTCGTCCACAAGGACCGCATCGCCTATATGTCCACCGACCCCGCCGGGGACATGGGCAACCAGCTGATCGCCACCCTGATCACCTCCACCGGCGGGCTGCGGAAGATCTCCGAGATGGCCAAGGCGGGCGGCTGGGAGCTGGGCACCGGATTCCTGCCCCGCCACAAGGAGTTCGGGGTGACCACGGGCGGCGGCGGGCTCGGCATGTTCAAACGGGTGCCCAAGGAGCGCAAACAGGCCGCCGCGGAGTTCGTACGCTTCCTGGCGCGGCCGGAGAACGCGGCCCAGTGGACCGTCCAGACCGGCTATATGCCCGTGGTCCCGGCCGCCACCAAGTCCCCCGCGCTGGCGAAACTGCTCACCGAGGACCCCAACTTCTCCACCGCGGTCAAGCAGCTGCCGCACACCCGCAAGGGCGACCAGGTGCGGATGATGGTGCCCAACGCCAATGTCCAGATCTACACCGGGCTGCAGAAGATCTGGACCGGCAACACTCCCGCGCACGAGGCGTTCTCCGATGTCGCCACGCGGCTGCGCAAGGGAGTGGACCGGCACCGTGAGTCCATCGAGGAGCACCTGTGACACCGTCCCGGCCCGCCACCTCACCCACCACCCCACGCCCGGCCGTACGTCCTCTGGTCTACGGACACCGGGGCGCCAGGGCCGATGAGCCGGAGAACACCCTGCGCTCCTTCCGCCGCGCGCACCAGGTCGGCGCCGAGGGCGTCGAGCTGGATGTGCGGGTGTCCCGCGACGGCCACCTCGTGGTGATCCACGACGCCACTGTGGACCGCACCACCGACGGTACGGGCGAGGTCGCCGCGCTCTCCCTGGCCGAGCTGCGGGAGCTCGACGCCGGCCAGGGCGAGCGGATCCCCACGCTCCGCGAGGCCCTGGACGCCTTCCCCGGACTGGTGCAGGTGGAGATCAAGGCCCCCGAGGCGGTGGCCGCTCTGGCCGAGTTCGACCGGCAAACCCCACTGCCCGCGCGCGTCGTGCTCACCTCCTTCCAGGCCGAGGTGCTCGACGGCGCCGCGCGGCTGCTGCCCCAGGTGGAACGGGGGCTGATCACCGCCGACCCCACGGCGGAACTGCCCGCGCGCGCCGCGGAGGTGAAGGCCACCTGGGTCTGCCCGGAGCTCACGCCCGAGCTGACGGCCGGTCTGGTCGAGCGCTGCCACGCCCAGGGGCTGCGGGTGGACGCCTGGCCGGCCGCCGACGCGGGGCGGCTGGCGCGCTGTGTGGCCCTGGGCGCCGACGCGGTCACCACCGACTATCCCGCGCTGATCGACGGTTGGCTACGAGCGGCCTGACCGCTCACCGCCCGCAGCCCGCCGCCCGTTCAGCCGGGATATCGCGGGCCCGGACGCCGCCTCGGCGGATGCGGCGTCCGGGCCCGCGGCCCTTCCGTATTGTTGGAACACGTTCTACCGTGCCCCTCGATTCCAGGCGCCTACGCGGCGGACGCGAGACTCCAGGAGGGGCCGTGCACCTCGACTACACCCCCGACCAGCGGCAACTGCGCACCGAACTGCGCGCGTACTTCACCGAACTCGTCCCCGACGACGCCTACGCCCGCTACGCCGACCCGGCCGGGCAGAAGCGGTTCTACCGCGAGACGATCCGCCGCCTCGGCGCGGACGGCTGGCTGGGCGTGGGCTGGCCACGGGAGTACGGCGGGCGTGGGCTCGGCCCGGTGGAGCAGTTCATCTTCTTCGACGAGGCCGCCCAGGCGGGCGTGCCGCTGCCCCTCATGGCGCTCAACACCGTCGGGCCCACCCTGATGCGGTACGGCACCGACGAGCAGAAGGAGTACTTCCTCCCGAAGATCCTCTCCGGCGAGATCGACTTCGCCATCGGCTACAGCGAGCCCGATGCGGGCACCGACCTCGCCGCGCTCAAGACCCGCGCCGTGCGCGAAGAAGACGATGGCGACGCTGCGACCGGTTACTACCTCGTCAACGGCCAGAAGACCTGGACCACCAACGGCGACACCGCCGACTGGGTCTGGCTCGCGGTCCGTACCGACCCGGACGCCAAGCCCCATAAGGGCATCAGCATCCTGCTCGTGCCGACCCGCGACCCCGGCTACTCCTGCACCGTCATCACCACCCTCGCCTCCCACGACACCACCGCCAGCTACTACGAGAACATCCGGGTGCCGGCCACCCGCCGCGTCGGCGCGGAGAACGAGGGCTGGCGCATGATCACCACCCAGCTCAACTACGAGCGGGTCACCCTCGCCGCCCATGGCACCATGGCCATCCGCGCCCTGCGCGGCGTCCAGCAGTGGGCCGCCGACACCAAGCTCACCGACGGCCGCCGCGTCATCGACCTGGGCTGGGTACGCGGGCGGCTGGCCCGTACCCACGCCAGGCTCGACGCCATGAAGCTGCTCAACTGGCAGATGGTGGACGCCCTCCAGCGCGATGCGCTCACCCCCCACGACGCCTCCGCGGTCAAGGTCTACGGCTCCGAGGCGCGCCGCGACGCGTACGCCTGGCTGATGGAGATCGTCGGCGCGGCGGGCCCGCTCAAGGAGGGGTCGGCGGGCGCGGTGCTCCACGGCGAGCTGGAACGCGGCTACCGCAGCAGCGTCGTGTTCACCTTCGGCGGCGGCAACAACGAGGTGCAGCGGGAGATCATCTCCTGGATCGGCCTGGGGATGCCGAGGGTGCGCCGTTAGCGGCCGGCGACGACCCGGGCCGAATCGCCACGCGTGAGTCCGCCACGGTGTGGACGCGCTGTAGAAGGAAGAACCATGACATGAACGGCCCCGATGAGCACCGGCTCGTCTTCCCACAGGGGGACACCCGGCGCTCCGGCACCCCCTCCGACGGCGTCATCGCCCGCGAGCAGATCGCTCAGGTGCTGGTGCAGGCCCTCACGGCTCCCGAGGCGGTGCGCCGGAGCTTCGAACTGGTCGCGGAACGGGGCCCTGCCCCCAGCGACCTGGCCCCTCTGTTCGCCGCACTGGAGCAGGACGCGCCCGGCGCCCTGGACGCGGTCCGGGACGAGGACAACATGCCGCTGACGCGCGAGCCGCAACGCGTCCGCGATGACCTCGCCGCCACGCCGGCTGGTTGATCAGCGCATGTCCTCGACCGCGGACGGGGCGGTCTGCTCGGCTCCCGACATGTCGAGGAGCACCAGCCTGTCGTGGTCAGGGGTGCCAGGTTCGGCGTAGTACGCGATGAAGCGTTGCCCCTGGATGCCTTCCAACTGCATGGACTGGTAGCCGGGGGTCAGGTCGCCGACCTTCGGGTGGTGGAAGGTCTTGCTGCCGTGAGTGTGCCAGCGTACGTCGTAGCGCTCCCACAGATCGGCGAACTCGGCGCTCTTGTCGAGGAGTTCGGCGACGAGGTCGGTCAGGTCGGGGGCGTCCGGATCCAGACTGTGCAGCGCCCGCAACCTCCCCACGACTGCGCGGAGCTGCTCGTCCCAGTCGTCGAACAGCTCGGTGGCGGTGGGGTGCAGGAAGACATAGCGCACCACGTTGCGCTTCTCGGCCGGCCAGTCCGTCATCCCGGCGAACAGCCGGAGCCCACTGGGGTTGCAGTCCCTCGGTCTACAAGTTGCGCCAAAACGCCGCCATACTGGACAACGGGGATGCGTCGAGGGCTCCATGACGGGCCGTCGGCTTCGACGGGGGCGGCGGGAGGCACTCCCGCCGGAGGCAGGGGGACAATGGCGGACACCAGGCTGATCCAGGGCCGTTACCGGCTGCTCGATCTGATCGGGCGCGGGGGAATGGGCGAGGTGTGGCGGGCGCTCGACGAGTCGCTGGGGCGGCGCGTCGCCGTCAAGTGCCTCAAGCCCATGGGACAGCAGCGGGACCCGTCCTTCATGGACGTGCTGCGCGAGCGGTTCCGCCGTGAGGCGCGGGTCGCGGCCTCGCTGCAGCACCGCGGGGTGACCGTGGTGCATGACTTCGGGGAGCACGAGGGCGTCCTGTATCTGGTGATGGAGCTGCTGGAGGGGCGTAACCTCAGCCAGCTGCTGGAGGACAACGAGCAGCGGCCGCTGCCGGTCCCCGACGTCCTGGACATGGCCGGCCAGCTCGCCGTCGCCCTCGCGTACACCCACGACCAGGGCATCGTCCACCGGGACCTCAAGCCCGCCAACATCATGCGGCTGGCCGACGGCTCGGTGAAGATCTGCGACTTCGGCATCGCCCGGCTCGGCCATGACATCGGCTTCACGGCCCGGCTCACCGGGACCGGTATCGCCATGGGCACCCCGCACTACATGTCGCCCGAGCAGATCGCGGGCGGCGCCGTCGACCACCGCAGCGATCTGTACTCCCTGGGCTGTGTGCTGTACGAAATGGCCACCGGCGCGCCGCCGTTCGACGTCGACGACGCCTGGGCGGTGCTCGTCGGCCACCGCGACACCCCGCCCGAGCCGCCGCGCCGGCACCGGCCCGAGATCCCCGAGCCCTTCGAGCGGGTGATCCTCGACCTGCTGGCCAAGGACCCGGAGGACCGTCCGCGCGACGCCTCCGACCTGGCCAAGCGGATCGCTCTGGCCCGCGCGACCTGGGGCGCGGGGCAGCCGCTGGTGCCGGCGTGGACCCTGCCGGGGCTGGGCGCGGACGTCCCCGCGCAGCGACAGCCCCGCCTGCCCGCCTGGGCCCGGCATATGACCACCGGTACCGCGGCGGGCGAGGCAGCCCGGCCCGGGGCGCGGCCGGGCCCGCCGGGCGAGGCCGCCGGGCTCACCGGGGCGTGGACCGGCCGGGGCGGGGGAGCGGGGGCGGGCGGGCTGACCGCGGCATGGGCCGCCGGCCCGGCGCCGCCGCCTGTGACTGCCAGGCCGCCTGGGCTTGCCGGGTCGCCTGCGCTCGCAGGGGGCGCTGGGCCGCCTGCGTTCGCTCCGCCGTCTGCGCTGGCTGCGCCTGCTGGGCCGCCTGGGCTGGCCGGGGCCGCTGGGTCGCCTGTGTCCGCCGGGCCGCCCGCGCTGGCCGGGGCCTCTGGGCCCGCCGGGCCGCCTGCGTCCGCTGGGCCACCCGCGCCTGCTGGGCTCGCCGGGCCGTCTGCGCCGGCCGAGCCCGCGGGGCCGCCCGCGTCCGCCGGGCCGCCCGGGCTCGCTCTGGCGCCCCCGCCGCCGAATCTGCTCGCCACGCTCGCCGTCCGGCACACCATCGGGATGAGCCTGGCCCTGCAGGGCCGCTGGGAGGAGGCCGGCCAGACGCACCAGGAGGTCGCCGCCGAACGGGAGCGCGTGCTGGGCCCAGACCACCCCGACACCCTCGCCAGCCATTACGAGGCGGCCTTCGCGCTCGGGCGGCAGGGCCGCCACGGCGATGCGCTGGGCGCGTACGGGCGGGTGGCGGCGGGCCGCGCGCGGGCGCTCGGACCCGAGCACCCGGACACGCTGGCCGCCCGGCAGGAAACCGCGTTCGCGCTGAGCCGCCTCGGCCGCCACTTCGAGGCCCACCAGATCTACGCCGCCGTACTCGCGGCCCGCGAGCGCACGATGGGCGCCGAGCACCCCGATACGCTGCGCTGCCGCCACAATCTGGCCTTCAACCTGGGCCGCCTGGGGCGGTTCGAGGACTGCCACCGCGTGGCCCGCGAGGTGGCCGCGGCCCGCGCCCGTACCCTCGGCCTCGACCACCCCGACACCCTGGTCACCCGCTACGAGGTCGCGTACGCCCTCGGCCAGCTGGGCCGCTGGAGCGAGGCGCTGCACATCTACCGGGAGGTGGCCGACGCCCGCGGCCGTACCCTCGGCCCCGACCACCCGGACACCCTCGCGGCCCGCTACGAGGTCGGCATAAGCCTGGCCCGGCTGGGCCGCAGCGCGGAGGCCCTGGTGCTCTACCGCGCCCTCGTCGGCGACCGCACCCGCGCCCAGGGCCCCACCGACCCCGAGACCCTGCGCGCCCGGCACGGCCTCGGCGTGAACCTGGGCCGCCTCGGCCGCTGGGAGGAGGCCCTGGCCGAGGCCCGCGACGTCTCCGCCCTCCGCGAGCGGACGCTGGGCCCGGACCACCCGGACACTCTGGTCAGCCACCGGGAGGTGGCGGTGGCCCTCGGCTGGCTCGGTAACTGGACCGACGCCCTGGAGCTCTACCGCAGGGTCGCCCGAACCCGTGCGGACGTGCTGGGCGCTGACCACCCCGACGCCCTCGCCAGCCTGGGCGACGAGGCCCAGTGCCTGGAGCAGTTGGGGCGGTCGGAGGAGGCTGTCGAGCTGTACCGACGGATGGCGGCGGTGCGGCGCCGACACGAGTGAGACCCGGGGCCGCCCCGGCTGCACCTGAGCCGGGCCCCTTGCGCGGCTCCGCCGCGGTGGGGCGTGGTCGGCGTGGCGGATAGGCGGGCCCTCGGATGGCCTCGGTGCGTCGCCGCCGCCCAGCAGACGGCCGGGTCGGCTGTGGCCTGGCCCGGCGGGCCCCGGTGGCCCTTGAGCCGCGCCCGCCGCTGCAGAGCTGGCCGTC